>NZ_JBSFJF010000022.1:0-123499 GCF_053597915.1 Streptomyces sp. NPDC001219
GCTTGAGGTGCTAGTGCCCTTTATCGGGCGTGGGGGTTCAAGTCCCCCCTCGGACACTTCGCAGGACATCGCCCGCTCCGGCCGCTCGGCCGGGGCGGGCGATGTCGTTTCCGCGTCCGGCCCGCGGCGGGCGGTGGCGCTCACGGCCGGTCCGGGCGCGGTCGCCTTCCGTACCGACTTGAGGCCGCGGCCGGGCCGGTGTTCTCTTGGCGGGTGAGACGCAGATCGCCGGTTCCGCCCGCCCCGCTCCCCCAGCGTGACGGGATCGACCCCGTACGGGTGCGGCTGCCCGCCGATCCGGACGGGGTGTGGGGCACGGTCCGGGACCATCTGGTCGACCGGTTCCAGGGGGCGATCGGGGCCGGGCGGGTGGACGCCATGCTGGGCGCGGGGCGGTTCGTCGGGGCGGACGGGGTGCTGAGCGGGGACGAGCCGTACGCGGCCGGGCGGTATGTGTGGTTCCACCGGGACTTCGCGCCGGAGGTGCCGGTGCCGTTCGAGGTGGGGATCGTCCACCGGGACGAGCGGATCGTGGTCGCCGACAAGCCGCACTTCCTCGCCACCACACCGCGCGGGCGGCACATCACCGAGACCGCGCTGGCGCGGCTGCGGCGGGATCTCGGACTGCCCGCGCTGCAGCCCGCGCACCGGCTCGACCGGCTGACGGCGGGGCTGGCGCTGTTCGTCGTACGGCCCGAGGACCGGGGCGCGTACCAGAACCTGTTCGGCGCGCGGCGGGTGCGCAAGGAGTACGAGGCGGTGGCGCTGTACGACGGGACGGCGGCGCTGCCGGTGACCGTGCGCAGCCGGATCGTGAAGGAGCGCGGGGTGATGGCCGCGCGCGAGGAGGCCGGGGCGGCCAACGCGGAGAGCCGGATCGAGCTCGTCGGGCGGCGGGGCGGGCTCGGGCGCTACCGGCTGCTGCCCGCGACCGGCCGTACCCATCAGCTGCGGGTGCACATGAACGGGCTCGGGCTGCCGATCCGCCACGACCCGGTCTATCCGGTCGTCCGGGACCCGGCCCCCGACGACTTCGGCGCACCGCTGCAACTGCTGGCCAGGGTCCTGGAGTTCACCGACCCGGTGGACGGCCGCGTCCGGCGGTTCGAGAGCCGGCTGCGGCTGGCGGAGTGGCCCGGGGACCCGGTCGCCTGATCGCGGGACCCGGGTGCGGGGCGCCGCTTGTGCTGACCGCTCCGACGGGGTTCAGGGACGGCGGCGGGGGCGGCGGTGCGGGCACGGAGCGAGGCCGGGCGGGGCCCGGCGGCCGGGGGCGGAGTCGGCCACGGGGTGTGGGTGGCGAATTTCCGGTGCGTGCGTCCTTCCGGTCTGCGTAGGGTGCGCGGGTCGGCGGAGCGGCCGGTGACACGGGAGAAGGGCTGACGGGGCAGATGCTGATCTTCGATGCGGATGACACGTTGTGGGAGAACAACGTGATCTTCGAGCGGGTCATCGACGAGTTCCTGGAGTGGATGGGCGGCCCCGGGCACGACCGGGCCGGGGCGCGGGCCGTGCTCGACGGGATCGAGGCGGCGAACGCGCGGACGCTCGGCTACGGCAGCAAGGTGTTTCTGCACAGCCTCGGGGAGTGTGTGGAGCGGCTGCGCGGACGGGCCGCGACGGCCGAGGAGTCGGCGCGGATCGCCGGGTGGGCGGCGGCCTTCGCCGGGGACCGGGTGGAGCTGATGCCCGGGGTGGCCGAGACCCTGGCCGAGCTGGCCCGGCGGCACGAGCTGCTGCTGCTGACCAAGGGCGACGCCGAGGAGCAGCAGCGGAAGGTGACGGCCTCCGGGCTGACCGGGCACTTCCGTGGTGTGCACATCGTGGCGGAGAAGGACATCGCCACCTACGAGGAGCTGGTCCGCGCCTACGACCTGGTGCCGGCCGCGACGTGGATGATCGGCAACTCCCCGAAGTCGGACATCCTGCCCGCCCGTTCGGCGGGCCTCAACGCGGTGTTCATCCCGCATGACCACACCTGGGTCCTGGAGCACGAGGAACTCGACCCGGACGACGCGAAGGTGCTGCGGCTGCCGGCGTTCGGCGACCTGCTGCACCACTTCTGAGCGGGGTGGGGCGGGATGACAGCAGTGGGCCCGAAGGTGTCGTGTGTCTTCGTGTGTCATGACGGCGCCGGGCGGGTGCTGCTGGCCCGGCGGAGCGCCGGGGCCAGGGACGAGCCGGGGACCTGGGACTGCGGTGCGGGGGCGCTGGAGTTCGGGGAGTCCTTCGAGACGGCCGTGGCGCGGGAGGTGCGGGAGGAGTACGGGGTGGGGCCGCTCGGCATCGAGCAGATCGGGGTGCGCAATGTGCTGCGCGGCGATCCGGTCGCCTCGCACTGGGTCGCGGTGGTGTTCGCCGTACGGGTGGCACCGGACGAGGTGACGCTCGGCGAACCGCACAAGTTCGACGCCCTCGGCTGGTTCGCCCCGGACGCGCCGCCGGAGCCGCTGCATTCCCAGTGCAGGGAGACGCTGGGGCTGTTCGGGGGCGCGTCCGGGGCCGGTGTGTCTAGGCGCTGAGGGCGGTGACCGTCTGGCGGGCGGCTTCGAGGAGGTGCTCGTCGGCGTTCATGTCGGCGTCCTCGGAACCGACGCAGAGCGGGAGCCGGGTGCGCCGGTCGAGGAGTGCGCGCAGGAGCGGGAGGGCCGGGCGGGCGTGCTCCCCCATGGCCGCCAGGGTGGCCATGGCGGCGGGGCCGGCCTGCTCGCCGTCCAGGTACTGCGGGAGGACGGCGAGCAGGTCGGCGGCGGCCGCCGGTCCCTCCTGGCGCCATACGGCCAGCGCCCCGTGCACCTGCATACCGCCGGGGCGGGCGAACACCAGGTCCCGCAGCCGGCGGGACTGGTCCGGGGTCAGGCCGCCGTGGTCGAGCAGCCAGATGAAGAGCGCCGAGGAGTCGGGGACACGGCCCCGCAGCCGGGACGGGGCGCGCAGCGCGGACTCGATGTGGTGGCGCTCGCCGGTGATCCGGGAGAGGGCGAGTTCCCGGTAGCCGGCGCGCTGCCGGGAGGCGCGGGTGAGCCGTTCCAGCAGCGGCACCGCGGCCGCGGCGGGGGCACCGATCCGGCCGAGCGTGCTGACCAGGCGGAGTTCACGGTGTCCGGCCCACTCCGCGCCCTGGGTGTCGCGCCGGGCGGACTCGGCGCGGAGCGCCTCGACGAGGTCGGGGACGCAGGCCGCCGCCGCGGGGCCGAGGTCCGCACTCAGCCCGGTGGCCGTCAGCACCGCGAGGGGATCGCCGGACCGCAGCAACCGCCTGATCACCGGGAGGAGTTGGCCAGGGTCGGCGGTGCCAGAGCGCAGCAGGCCGCGTACGGCGGCGACCGCGCCGGCCGGCGGTTCCCCCGACGCCAGACGGGCGTGCACATACGGGGCGGCGCGCGGGTCGTCGACGGTGGCGAGGGCGTAGGCGATCTTCCAGGCCGTGGTGGGGCAGGCGTGCTGGGTGGCGGGCAGCAGGGCCGCCAGGTCGTCGGCGGCCAGGCGGGTGGCGGTACGGGAGGCGCAGAGGGTGTCGACGGCGAGGCCGTGCAGGGCGGGTGGAGCGGTGCGGGCCAGGCCGGTGAGGTGCGGGGTCAGAGTTTCGGGAGCGGCCCGCCACACCTGGAGGGCCCGGCGGGCGAGTTGCACGCCGGCCCGCCGGCCGTAGGCGCCCGCGGCACCGGCCAGCAGCCGGGCCGCGGTGGTGTAGCAGTGCCGCTCGCGGTCCTGCCGGAACAGGGCGTCGGCCCAGCGGGTGCCGTACGCGAGGGTGGGGTCCGCGTCACGGGCGGACAGGGCGGCGACCTCGGCCACCGTCTGCGCGTCCAGGGCGGGCCACTCCTCCTCCGGTGCGGTGCGCAGCTCCTCGACGCAGACGAGCAGGCGGATGTCGGGGAGCGGGTCGGTGCGCAGCGGTCCGGGCGGGCCGGGGGTGTGGCGTGCGTGGAGCAGGAGGGCGTCGGCCAGGGTGAGGCGGATGGCGGGGTCGGGGTGGGTGTCGAGGGCGGTGCGGGCCCGGTCGGTGCCGCCGGCGCGTACGAGGAGGCGGGCGGCGGCCCGGCGGGCCTCGGGGTCGGGGTCGTGGAGCCGGGCCGCCGCCGCCTCGACCGGGCCCGGCCAGGGCTGGGGACCGTTGTGGGCCAGCTCGCCGAGCAGGGTGAGCGCGGTGCGGCGTACGGCGGGGCGCCGGTGGCCGGTGAGTCCGGTCAGCTCGTGGGTGACCGGGCCGTCCGGGTCGGCGCGTACCGCGTCGAAGAGGGCGCTGCGGGCCGGGTCGCCCGGGGTGCGGACGGAGCCGTCGACGATCGCCGCGGTCATCGCGCGGCGGGCGGGGTCGGCGGCGGACGGGGCGGGGACCGGGGCCTGGCCCGGGGTCCGCGCGGTCATCGGGTGGGGCGGTGGCCGCCCTTCCTGTAGGTCATGCGGAGGATCATGGCTCACGGGGAGGGGTGCGGCAACCGGGTTTCCAGCGGGGGCGGGACCGGTGGGCCCGGTCCCGCCCCGGCTCCCGCTACAGCGGGGCGGTGTCGGTCAGTTCACCCCCGTCCGTCGACAGCCAGCGGGTGATACCGAGGTCCCGGAGGAACGCCGGATCGTGGCTGACGACCAGGAGCGCGCCCTCGTAGGACTCCAGGGCGGTGACCAGCCGGCGGACCGACGTGAGGTCGAGGTTGTTCGTCGGCTCGTCGAGCAGCAGCAGCTGCGGGGCCGGTTCGGCCAGCATCAGCGCGGCGAGCGAGGCGCGGAAGCGTTCGCCGCCGGAGAGCGTGCCGGCCCGCTGGTCGGCGCGGGCGCCCTTGAACAGGAAGCGGGCGAGCCGGGCCCGGATGCGGTTGTTGGTCGCGTCCGGGGCGAAGCGGGCGACGTTCTCGGCGACGGTCAGCTCGGGGTCGAGCACCTCCAGCCGCTGGGGCAGGAAACGGTAGGGGACATGGGTCTCGGCCGTACCGGCCTCCGGGGGGATCTCACCGGCGACGGTCCGCAGCAGGGTGGTCTTGCCGGAGCCGTTGTGGCCGGTCAGCGCGATCCGTTCGGGGCCGCGCAGCTCCAGGTCGGCGCGGCCGCCGTAACAAGTGCGCAGGCCCTGGAGGGTGAGGACGGTCCGGCCCGGCGGCACCGCGGTGTGCGGCAGGTCGATACGGATCTCGTCGTCGTCCCGGACCGCCTCGACGGCCTCGTCCAGCCGGTCCCTGGCCTCCTTGAGGCGTTCGGTGTGCAGGGTGCGGTGCTTGCCCGCCGATACCTGGGCCTCCCTCTTGCGCTCGTTCATCACGATCTTGGGCTCGCGCTTGTTGGCGCTCATCTTGTTGCCGTAACGGACCCGGCGGGCCAGCTTGACCTGGGCGTCGGCCAGTTCGCGCTTCTGGCGCTGGACGTCGGCCTCGGCGACCCGCAGCATCCGCTCGGCCGCCTCCTGCTCGACGGCCAGGGCCCGTTCGTAGGCGCTGAAGTTGCCGCCGTACCAGTGGACCTCGCCGTCGCGGAGGTCGGCGATCCGGTCGACGTGGTCGAGGAGTTCGCGGTCGTGGCTGACCACGACGAGGACTCCGGACCAGTCGGCGACCGCGGAGTACAGCCGCTGCCGGGCCGCCCGGTCGAGGTTGTTGGTGGGCTCGTCGAGCAGCAGGACGTCCGGGCGGCGCAGCAGCAGGGCCGCCAGCCGCAGCAGCACGGACTCGCCGCCGGAGACCTCGCCGATGGTGCGGTCGAGGTCGATACCGGTCAGTCCGAGCTGGTCGAGGGTGGCGCGGGCGCGCTCCTCGACGTCCCAGTCGTCGCCGACGGCGGTGAAGTGCTCCTCGCTCGCGTCGCCGCCCTCGATGGCGTGCAGCGCGGCGCGCGCGGCGTGGATACCGAGCGCCTCGTCGACCCGCAGGGCGGTGTCGAGCGGGGCGTGCTGGGGGAGGTAGCCGACCTCGCCGGCGACCTTGACGGTCCCCTCGGTGGGGGTGAGTTCGCCCGCGATCAGCTTCAACAGGGTGGATTTCCCCGCCCCGTTGAGGCCGATCAGGCCGGTGCGGCCGGGGCCGACGGCCAGCGGGAAGTCCTCCAGGACGGGGCTGCCGTCGGGCCAGGTGAAGCCGAGGCCGGTGCAGACGATGGAGGCGGCGGACGCGGAGGACATGGACATACGGGTCTCCTGGGCGCGGGTGAGAGGGGTGCGGACTGCGCTGGGAGACACCGCGTCGGAACGCCGGGTGCGCCGGGGTACGCCGTAGGGGTACGCCGAGGTCAGGACGGGCCGCGCGAGGCATGATCCGCCGCTCCGGATACCGGAGGCGCAGGACGGATCACCGCTCACGGGCGCGGTGTCTCAGGACCTCAGACGAGCAACGGCCTTCTCCGATCGGCGGCGGCAGGAACGGTATTGACCGTACGGGGGACGCCGCCGAAAAGCAAACGCAATTTCCGTAGCGTTTGGCTCCTCCTCCGGACGGCGTCCCCCGGCCGCTACTCCCCCGCCCCGGCCCGGGGCCGCAGACGCACCCGCGCCGGGCCGGTCGCCTGGAGGGTGATACCGGCGGAGACCGGCACCTCCTCGTCCACGGCGTCGAGTTCGTACGCGCGCAGCAGCACGGCCAGCGCCAGCACGGACTCCAGCATCGAGAAGTGCTGGCCGATACAGGCACGCGGCCCGCCGCCGAACGGGAACCAGGCGTAGCGGTGCCGCTCCGCCTCCCGCTCCGGCGCGAAGCGCCCCGGGTCAAAGCGCTCCGGGTCCGCCCACAGGTCCGGGTCGCGGTGGGTCACCCAGGGCGCGACGACCACATCGGCACCGGCCGGGATGCGGAATCCGCCGATCTCGGTGGCGGCCACGGCCCGGCGGCTGATGACCGGCGCCGCCGGATAGAGCCGCATGGACTCCTTGAGCGTCTGCGTCAGATACGGCAGACGGTCCACGTCGGCGGCCGTGGGCGGGCGGTGTCCCAGTACCCGGTCGGTCTCCGCGCGGACCCGGGCCTGTTCCTCGGGGTGCCGGGCGAGGAGGTGCAGGGTGAAGGCGAGCGAGGTCGCGGTGGTCTCGTGCCCGGCCAGCAGGAAGATCAGCACCTGTTCGCGGACCTCGGTCGCGTCCAGGGAGCCGTCCTCGTCGTTGCCGGCCGCGGCGAGCAGCGAGAGCAGGTCCCCGCCGTCGCCGCCCGTGCCCCCGGCGGTGTCGCGCGCGGCCCGCCGGTCCGCCACGATGCGGTCGCACAGCGCGTTCAGCTCGTCGGTGGCGGCCCGCGCCCGCAGGTTCCCCGGGGTGGGCCACTCGCGCGGGATCTTCACGGGGACGTAAGCACGCCGTACGACATAGGCGTTGATGACCGGGGCGCAGCGGTGGACGGCGTCCACCGCCGCCTCCGCGTCCAGACCGAAGAGGATGCGGGAGACGGTGCGCAGCGCCAGCCGGTTCATCTCGGGGACCAGGTCCACGGTGGCGTCCGCGGTCCGCCAGCGGTCGGCGAGGGTGGCGGCCTCGGTGGTCACCGCCGAGGCGTAGCCGTCGACCCGGTGCTTGGTGAACAGCGGCTGCACCAGTCGCCGCTGTCTGCGGTAGTCGGCGTCCTGGCTGGTCAGCAGGCCGTTGCCGAAGGCCTGCCGGACCTCCTCGTAGAGCGGGTGGTCCTTGCGGAAGTTCGCGGCCTGCGAGGCCAGGATCTGCTGCACGCCCTCGGGCGCGAACACCGCGTGGAAGACGCTGCGCAGGCCGGGCGGCCCGGCTTCCAGACGGACCACGTCACCGTGCGCGCGCCGGGCGGCTAAGAACGTGCTGAGGGAGTCGCGCCGGAGGTCGAGCATCGAGCCGAGCACGGGGAGTCCGGCCGGGCCGGGGATCGTGCGCCGCGGCGAGGAGCCGGGCCGGGGGTGGGATTCGGTCAGGTGCATGCCGGATGTCTATCCCGGCCGGCCGGGTTTCTATCCCGGCGTCGGGCGCCACAACGGCCCACGTAGCATGACGCGGTGATCAGAAAGCCTGCCGGACCGACCGCCGCCACGGCCCCGTGCCGGGTCACCGTGTGCCGCGGCTGCTGCTGCGGTGACGCGGCCAAGATCCCGGGCGTCGACCACGCCGGGCAGATACCGCGCCTGCGCGCGGCGCTGGACGGCGCGGCGCCGGTGCGCGCCTCGGAGTGCCTGGACGTCTGCGACCAGGCCAATGTGGTCGTGGTCCAGCCGTCGCCCGCGGGACGGGCGGCCGGCGGGCGGCCCGTCTGGCTGGGGCTGGTCAACGACGACGAGGCGCTGGCGGACATCGCCGCCTGGATTCGCGCCGGCGGTCCCGGCCTCGCGGAGCCGCCGGGTGTCCTCGACCTGTACGCGATCAAGGTGTCGCGGCGGGTGCGGGAAGGCCTGGAGAGCTGAGGCAGCGGGCCGCCGCCGGGCCCGTCCCGGGCGGCGGCGCCGGTTACCGGAGTCTTACGGACCCGGGGCGGACGGCCCCCGCCCGTCCCCGGTGGTGTGGGCTGGGGCCATGACGCACCTCCCCGGAAGGGCACACTGACCCCGTGCACCCCGCCACACCGCCCTCCGCGCCGCCGCCCGTCCCCGCCCACGGGCCGCCGCGCCGTGTCCTGGTGGTCGAGGACGACCCGACCGTCGCCGAGGTCGTCACCGGCTATCTCTCCCGCGCCGGCTACACCACGGCACACGCCGCCGACGGCTTCGCCGCCCTCGACCGGGCCGCGGAGTTCCGTCCGCATCTCGTCGTGCTGGATCTGATGCTGCCGGGCCTCGACGGCCTGGAGGTGTGCCGCCGGCTGCGGCGCGGCGACGGGCCCGCGGTGCCGGTGGTGATGCTGACGGCGCGCGGCGAGGAGGCGGACCGCATCCTCGGCCTGGAGTTGGGCGCGGACGACTATGTGACCAAGCCGTTCAGCCCGCGGGAGCTGGTGCTGCGGATCGGCTCGGTGCTGCGCCGTGCGGAGGCCGCGCCGCCGCCCGCGGCGCCCGTCGCCGTGCTGCGGGCCGGGGATCTGTGCGCCGACCCCGGCGGCCGGCGGGCCGACCGGGCCGGGCGGGCGCTCTCCCTCACCGCCCGCGAGTTCGACCTGCTGGTCTTCCTGATGCGTCATCCCGGCCGGGTCTTCTCCCGGGAGGAGCTGCTGCACCAGGTCTGGGGCTGGGAGTTCGGCGACCTGTCGACGGTGACCGTCCATGTGCGGCGGCTGCGCGAGAAGATCGAGGCCGATCCGGCCGCGCCCCGGCTGGTGCGGACGGTGTGGGGCGCCGGCTACCGCTTCGACCCCGTGACGGACGAGCCGCCGGAGGACGGACCGCTGCCGGCGGACGGACCGCTGCGGGAAGGCGGGCTGCCGTGACGGACTTCCTGGTGATCGTGGCGCTGGCGGCGCTCGGCGCGGCGCTGGCGGGGCTGCTCGCCGCGCCCGCGGTACGGGCGTTGCGGCGCCGCTCGGTGGCGCTGTCGCTGTTCGCGGTGGCGGCACTGGCGGTGGCCGCGATGGCGGCGGGGACGGTGGCGGTCGCCCAGGCGATGTTCCTGTCCGGGCACGACCTGGGTGTGGTGATGGCCGTGGTGGCCGTCTCCGGGGTGGTGTCGCTGGCTGCGGCGCTGCTCTTCGGGCGGCGGATCGCGGCGGGCAGCCGGGAGCTGGCGCGCTCGGCCCGTACGGTCGGCAGCGAGGGCGGCTTCGTGGCGCCCGCCGAGCCCCCGACGGCCGAACTCGCCGCGCTGTCACGGGCGTTGGAGGAGACCAGCGGACGGCTCGCCGAGGCGCGGGAGCGGGAACGGGCGCTGGACACCTCCCGGCGCGAGCTGATCGCCGGGATCTCGCACGATCTGCGCACCCCGCTCGCCGGGCTGCGGGCGATGGCCGAGGCGCTGGAGGACGGGGTCGCCGAGGACACCGCGCGCTATCACGCCCGGATGCGGATCGAGGTGGACCGGCTGGCCGCGATGGTCGACGACCTCTTCGAACTGTCCCGTATCCAGGCCGGGGCGCTGGCCCTGACGCTGTCGCGGGTGTCGGTGTACGACCTGGTGGACGAGGCCCTGGCCGGGGCCGGTCCGCTGGCGCGGGCGAGCGGGGTGCGGCTGGTGGACGGCGGGGTGGTGCCGCTGCCGGTACGGGTCGACGCCCAGCAGATCACCCGCGTACTGGGCAATCTGCTGGTCAACGCGATCCGTGCGACGCCTGCCGACGGCACCGTCGCGGTCAGCGCCCGGCACGAGGAGGGCCGGGTGGTGCTCGCGGTCGAGGACGGCTGCGGCGGCATCCCGCCGGAGGATCTGCCGCGGGTCTTCGACACCGGCTGGCGCGGCGGTGCGGCCCGCACCCCGCGGGCGGACGGCCAGGGCGGCGCCGGACTGGGCCTGGCGATCGTCCGCGGCATCGTGGCGGCCCACGAGGGCCGGGCGACGGTACGCAACACCGGGGCGGGCTGCCGCTTCGAGGTCGAACTGCCGGCGGCGGAGGCACCGGCGGCCTGACCGTACGGGCCCCCGCTGCGCCTCAGCGTCGGGCCGGCGCCCCGCCCCGCTCCGCCGCCCCGGGGCCGGGCGCGCCGTCCTCCTCCGCCGGGCGCACCGGCAGGTCCCGGACCGTCCGGAACGGCGAGAACAGCAGGATCAGGCCCGCCAGCGGCACCCCGGCGGTCAGTATCCACAGCGCGGTGCGGACGCCGAGGGCGGAGCCGAGCGCCCCGCCGAGCAGCGCGCCCAGCGGCAGGGTGCCGTAGTTGAGGAACGTGCTGCTGGCGACCAGCCGGCCGAGCAGCGCCGGCGGGCAGTAGCTCTGCTGGAAGCTCGCCTTGAGGATGTTGCCGGCGACCACTCCCGCGGAGACGCCGAAGCTGCCCGCCACGTAGAGCAGCGTCCCCGCGCCCGGGGAGGTGAGCGGGATGAGCAACGCCGCGCTGGGGACGCCGAGTTCGCACAGGAGCATGGCGCGGGCGGTGCCGAGCCGGGCGGCAATGCGGCGCACCACGAAGGCACCGGCGATGCCGCCCGTACTGGCCAGCGCCAGCAGCCCGCCGACCGCGCCGGGCGGCAGCCCGACCTCGCGGACCAGGAAGACCGCCGTGAGGGACTGGTACCCCATCAGCGCGAGGTTGGAGGCGGCACCGAAGAGCGTCAGCGTACGGAACCACCGGTCACCGGCGACCAGCCGCACCCCCTCGGCGATCTCGCCGGTCAGCGACCGCGGTACGCCCTCCCGGGCGGCCGGGCGGGGTTCGTGGTGCCGGATGCCGAGCAGGCACAGCAGCGCGACGAGGAAGGTGGCGGCATGGGCGAACAGCCCGTTGACGGCGCCCGCGAGCTGGGTGAGGAGGCCGCCCGTGCCCTGTCCGGCGATCTGGGCCGCTGAGGCGCTGCCGTGCAGCAGGGCGTTGCCCTCGGCCTGGTCGTCCGGGGCGAGCAGGGTGGGGAGGTAGGCGCTGTAGGCGGTCTGGAAGAGCACCGCGGCGGCGCCGGTCAGCAGGGCCACGGCGCCCAGCAGCCCGAGGGTGAGCCCGCCGGTCCGGGCCAGGAGCGGTACGGCGGCGAAGAGCAGCATCGACAGTGCGGCGGCGGCCAGCATCAGCGGACGGCGGCGCACCCGGTCCACCCACACGCCGACCGGGAGGCCGATCAGCAGCCAGGGCAACCAGCCGCAGGCGCTGATCAGCCCGACCGCGAAGGTGCCGGCGTGCAGGGTGGACACCGCCACCAGCGGCATCGCCACCGTGCTGACCGCGGCCCCGAACTTCCCCGCCGTCTCCCCGCACCACAGCAGCCGGAAGTCGCGGTGCCGGCGCAGGAGTCCGCTCACCGCTCGTCCCGTTCCCTGCGGGGGAAGGACTGCAGCTGGATCATCACGGGCCGGGCCGCCTCCGCGTCCGGCACCGCCCCGCCCTCGGCCGCCGCCGCCCGGTGCCGGACCACCACCGCCTCCAACTCCGCGTTCAGAGCCGCCAGTTGGTTTGGTGTCAGGCGGAGGTCCTGCCAGTGGGAGAGGGTCCCGGCGTCGCGCCACTCCGGGGCCCAGTCCTCGGCAAGGTAGGTGGTGACCTGGTCGAAGTCCCGGTGGACGGTCTCGTGCAGATAGACCGCCAGGGCGCCCCGGCTGTCGGGGTCGTCGCGGAAGTCGTTGGTGTCGAGGCGGCGGGCCACCCGCACCGCCCGCCACCAGCGTTCGCGCCGGGTGCCGCGGCCGGTCTCCTCCTCGATGAAGCCGTGGTCGGCGAGGTGGCGCAGATGCCAGCTGACCGTGCCGGTGTTCTCACCGAGGCGCCGGCCGAGTCCGGTGGCGGTGTCCGGGCCGTCGAGGGCCAGCAGGTCCAGGATGCGCATCCGCAGGGGATGGGCCAGCCCGCGCAGACTGCGGGCGTCCATACGGCGCACGGGAGGGGCGGCGGACGGCGGCTCCGCCGGTGCCGGTGACGGCGGTTGCGCCTGCGACTGCGGCTGATTCTGCTCGGAGGCTTCGCTCATGAGCCGACAGCCTAGAGTTGCAGAGACCTCTCTGCATAGAGTTCTCTGCACACAAGTCTCTGCAACAGGCCCTGTCCTAGCGGGCGTTGTTCTCGTGCTCCCACAACGGATGCTCGCGCCGGGCCCATTGCGCGTCGACCGACCCGGTGCGCAGCCCGCGGCGGGACTCGGGGTCGCCGAAGGCCTTCCCGACATGACCGGCGATCACCAGGACCACGGCGAGCGCGAGCCAGTCGTGGACGAAGGTGGCGCCGGTGCGCCAGGCCAGCGGGGCGATGGGGGTCCCCCCTGCCCGAGCGAAGCCGAGAGCTTGGGGGACGGTGAACCACATCAGCAGTCCGGTGCCGAGCATCACCAGCACCGCACCGGCGATCCAGGCGGCGTAGAGCTTCTGCCCGGCGTTGAACTTCCCGGCCGGCCGCGCGCCCCGGCGGCGGAGCGCGGCCCGCAGCCACCGGCGGTCGTGCGGGCCGTAGCGGTTGAGGCGGGTGAGGTCGGCGCGCAGCGCGCGGGAGCCGAGGCCCAGCAGCAGGGGGACGGGCAGCAGGAGGCCGGACCACTCGTGGACGGTGACCACCAGGGCGCGGCGGCCGACGAGTTCGGCCAGGAAGGGGAGGTAGAGGCAGCCCGCCGTGAGGACGCAGACGGCCATCAGGGTCGCGGTGGCCCGGTGCACCCGGTGTTCGGCCCGGGTGAAGCGCGGGACGCGGGGGCGCTCGGGCGCGGGGGCGGCGGGGCCGTCAGGTCGTGGGGGCATCGTCGCGTCCGTTCGACCGGCCGACCCAGGCGTCGACGTCATATCCGCGGTCCTCCCAGTATCCGGGCTCGACGTGGTCGGTGACGGTGATCCCGGAGAGCCACTTCGCCGACTTGTAGAAGTACATGGGCGCGACATAGAGGCGCACCGGCCCGCCGTGCGCGTGGGCCAGCGGTTTGTCCTGCATCCGCAGGGCGACCAGGACGTCGTCGCGGCGGGCCTGTTGGAGGGTGAGGGACTCGCTGTAGGCGCCGTCGAAGCAGGTGAAACGGACGGCCCTGGCCTCGGGGCGCACCCCCGCGGCGTCGAGCAGGGCGGAGAGCCGGACGCCTTCGAAGGGGGTGCCGGGCACCCGCCAGCCGGTGACGCACTGGACGTCGCGCACCAGCCGGGTCTGCGGCATCCCGCGCAGGTCGGCGAGGCGGTAGCTGCCCCGGTGGCGCACCAGGCCGTCGACCGTGAGCCGGTAGCTGCCCGCGTTCTTCTCCGGTACGGAGCCGGTCACCGAGTAGTAGCGGAATCCGCCGCCGCCCGGGAGCAGGCCGGACAGGCCGGTGGGGTCCTTCTGTGCGGCGGCGCCGAGGGCGCTGTCGTAGGCGCGCTGGAGGAAGGGGGCGGTGGCCACCCCGGCGGCACCGGCGGCGAGCATGCCGAGCACCACCCGGCGGCCCACGGGGGTGCCCTGCCCGTCCGCGCCGCCGCCCGCCGCGCGGTCCGGTTTCGTGTCCCTGGTCATGCCCCGATTCGAGCACCGGGCGGGCGCCGGGGCCAGCGTCCCGGCCCCGGCGTCAGACTTTCGTCACCGGTGGCCGCGGGGGCACGGTGCGGTGGTGTCCCCGGCCCGGCGGAGGGCGGTGTCCCTGGCGGCCCGGAACGCGCCGTCGGCGTCCCGGCCCGCGTACGACCACGGCGCGCGGGTGGGGTGCGGGCCGATGCGCTGGAAGAGCCCGGCGGCCTCGGCCATCCACCCTTCCTGGAACGTGGCGTGGGCGAGGAAGTTGAGATCGACCTTGCCGCGGGGGTGCTCCTCGCCGCCCCATTCCAGCCACCAGTCGTAGGCGTCCCGCAGCATCCGGTGCGCGCGCGGGGTGGACCAGTGGCCGCGGTCCGGCCGTCCGCGGGGCGCCGGGGCCGCGGCGGCCAGTACCCGGTAGCGCTCGGTGTGCGCCACGACGGGGAGGAGGGCGAGCGGCGAGTCGGCGGGGGCGCGCGCCGCGGCACGGGCCGCGAACACGTGGGCCGGGTGCCGCGGGTCGTCGCGGGTGCCCGGCTGCTCCTCGGCCAGGGCGGCCGCCATGAGGTGGTGTGCGTGGTGGTGGTCGCGGTGCCGGGCGCGGATCTGCCGGAAGGCGTGCTCCCGGTCGGCCGGGGTGCCGGTGCGGCGGGCGAGGATCAGCGCGCCGAGCCACGGGGTGGGGTCCGCGGGCAGCATCCGGGCGGCGGTGGCGCAGGCCTCCGCGGCCGCCCCGGTGCCGGCCTCGCCGTGCAGGGCGAGCCGGACGGTGGCGAGGGCCAGGAGGGTCGCGGCGTCGCCGCTGTCCGGTTCGGCGAGCCGCCAGTCGCCGGCCCAGGCGGCGCCGCCGGGCGAGGTGGCCAGCACGGTTAACCGGTGTCCGCGCAGGTCCCAGTCCTCACCGGTCTCGGCGAGCAGGCCGCGCACCCGGGCCCACTGGCCGAGCGCCAGGGCGTCGGCGGCGATGGCCAGTTGGGCGTCGTCCAGGGCCGGGGCGAGGACCGGGCCGGCCGGCCGGCGGGGGCGTCTGAGCGGCGGCGGTGGCGTGGGCGATGGGGAAATCGAAATCACGGGTCAGGGGCTCCATGACGCGCCGCACCGGCCAGACCAACCCCCTGAGTCGTCCTCAGTGGGGTGGGACCGGATCGCACGCGCCTCTACAGAGGGTGATGGCTTGGTCCGCACCAGTCATCACGCAAAGCAAAGCGCTACGTAGAGCTCCGCGTCAAGACGGGAAGGGGAATGGCTGAATCCGCCAACCCCCCTTCCGTATCACGGAATTGAGCGAACAGCCAACGGAACCCGGCGGGACCGCACCCCGCCCGCGCCCGCACCCCCGCACCGTCTCCCCGCCACCGGCCGCGTCCCGCCGAGTCCCCGTGTGCTGCCGCCCCCGTCAGGACACCGCACGGGCCGCCGCCCGCCCCGCCGTACGCCCGGAGAAGAGGCAGCCGCCGAGGAAGGTGCCCTCCAGCGAGCGGTAGCCGTGCACCCCGCCACCGCCGAACCCGGCCGCCTCGCCCGCCGCGTAGACCCCCGGCAGAGGCTCCCCGCCGTCGGCCAGCACCCGCGAGGAGAGGTCGGTCTCCAGGCCGCCGAGCGTCTTGCGGGTGAGGATGTTCAGCCGTACGGCGATCAGCGGGCCCGCCTTGGGGTCGAGAATCCGGTGCGGCGCCGCGGTGCGGATCAGCCGGTCGCCCAGGTACTTGCGCGCCCCGCGGATCGCCGTCACCTGGAGGTCCTTGGTGAAGGAGTGGGCGATCTCGCGGTCGCGGGCGACGATCTCGCCGCGCAGCGCGTCCTCCGCGATCAGCGGCTCGCCGGTCAGCTCGTTCATCCGCCGCACCAGGTCCGTCAGCGACCGCTCGACGACGAAGTCCGCGCCGTGGTCCATGAACGCCCGCACCGGGCCCGGCGCCCCGGACCTGGCCCGGCCCAGCACGTCCCGGATGCTCTTGCCGGTCAGATCCGGGTTCTGCTCGGAGCCGGAGAGGGTGAACTCCTTCTCGATGATCTTCTGGGTGAGCACGAACCAGGTGTGGTCGTGGCCGGTGCGCATGATGTGTTCGAGCGTGCCGAGGGTGTCGAAGCCGGGGAACAGCGGCACCGGCAGCCGCTTGCCGCGGGCGTCCAGCCACAGCGGCGACGGGCCGGACAGAATCCGGATGCCGTGCAGCGGCCAGATCGGGTTCCAGTTGTCGATGCCCTCGGTGTAGTGCCACATCCGGTCACGGTTGATGATCCGGCCGCCGGCCGCCTCGGCGATGCCCAGCATCCTGCCGTCCACATGCGCGGGGACCCCGGACAGCATCCGCCGCGGCGGGGTGCCGAGCCGCTCGGGCCAGTTGGCGCGCACCAGCTCGTGATTGCCGCCGATACCGCCCGAGGTGACGATCACGGCCTGGGCCCTGAGCTCGAAGGCGCCGGCCACCTCACGGCTGCTGGGCCGGCCGCGCCCGACGTCCGAGGGCTCCAGGATCTCGCCGCTGACGGTGTCCACGCTCCCCGCGCTGCGCGAGAGCCCGGTCACCCGGTGGCGGAACCGCAGCTCCACCAGGCCGCGGGCGGCCCCGGCCCGCACCCGGCGCTCGAACGGCGCGACCAGACCGGGCCCGGTGCCCCAGGTGATGTGGAAGCGGGGCACGGAGTTGCCGTGCCCCGTCGCGTCGTAGCCGCCGCGCTCGGCCCAGCCGACGACGGGGAACAGCCGTACGCCCTGCCGGTGCAGCCAGGCGCGCTTCTCCCCGGCGGCGAAGTCGACATAGGCCTCGGCCCACTTGCGCGGCCAGTGGTCCTCGGGCCGGTCGAAGCCGGCCGTGCCCAGCCAGTCCTGCCAGGCCAGCGCGTGGCTGTCGCGGATGCGCAGGCGGCGCTGCTCGGGGGAGTCCACCAGGAAGAGACCGCCGAAGGACCAGTGGGCCTGTCCGCCGAGGGACTGCTCGGGCTCCTGGTCGAGCAGGATCACCTTGCGTCCGGCGTCCACCAGTTCCGCGGTGGCCGCCAGCCCCGCGAGCCCGGCTCCGATCACGATCACATCAGCGTCGTACGCCATCTCTGCTTCTCCTCAACGGGGCACGCCCGGCGCCCCGGCCGCGGTGGGTGCAACGATCCTCAGCGCACCCGACTGCCGCGTCAACCATGGGTTACCGGGTGGTACACCGAGGCACGCGGGACAATGGTGGGTGACCAGGGCCACGCCACGCCCGACGCCGGATGACTATCCTCAGGCGCATCCCCCCACCCCGCGCGATACGAGGTGCGACGTGACGGTGATATTGCTCGCCCTTGGAGCGGCCTGCTGTCTGGGACTCGGTTTCGTGTTTCAGCAGGCCGCGGCACAGCACGCCCCGATGAAGGACTTCCTGTCCCTGCGTCTGCTGCTCGACCTGGTACGGATGCCGCTGTGGGTGGCCGGTATCGGGCTGATGGTGGTCGGGATGGCGCTCGGCGCGGTGGCCCTGGGGATGGGCGACATCACCCTCGTGGAGCCCTTGCTGGCGACCAATCTGCTGTTCGCGATGGCGCTGTCCCGGCGGCTGACCCGGCAGCGGCTCGGCCGCAGCGGCTGGGCCGGGCTGTGGCTGCTGGCGGGCGGTGTGACGGCCTTCATCGTGGCCGGGCAGCCGCAGGGCGGGCGCAGCAACGCCGATCCGATGTGGCAGTGGCTGATCATGGGCGTGGTGCTGGGCACCGCCCTGCTGCTGGCGGCGGTCGCCAAGCGGGAGCGGGTGCATGTGAGCCTGGAGGCCGCGCTCCTGGGCGTCGCCGCCGGGCTGATCTACGGGCTGCAGGACGCGCTGACCCGGATCAGCGGGGAGCGCTTCGGCAGCGGCGGCTGGTCGGCCCTGCTCACCAGCTGGCAGCCGTACGCCATCGTCGTGCTCGGGGTGCTGGCGCTGGTGCTGGTGCAGAGCGCCTTCGAGTCGGCGCCGCTGCGGCTGTCGCTGCCGGCGCTGACCGCCGCCCAGCCGCTGGCCGGCATCCTCTGCGGGGTGGGGTTCCTGGGCGACCAGCTGCGGGTGACGCCGGCCGCGCTGGCCTGGGAGGTCGCGGGGATCGTGGCGGTCGTCGCGGGCATCGTGCTGATCGGCAGCCATCCGGCGATGCCGCCGGGCGCCGGACAGCGGGAGAACGCACGGGAGATGCAGCCGCGCTGAGGTGCCCCGCCGCACGGCGCGGTGTCCCGTGCCGCGCTGCCGCCGCGCCGCCCGCCGCCCCTCCCCCGTACGGCCCCGTGGCCCCTCCCCCGTCCGGGCCCTCCTCGTGTCCCGCCCCCGCGGCCGGATCAGCCGGCCCGCCCCCGCCCCCGCCCCGGCGGGTGCGCCCCCGGTCCCCGGTGATTGCATGGCTCCATGACCGATCAGCAACCGCTCAACGCGGACGAGATCCTCGACGTCGTCGATGAGAACGATCAGGTCGTGGGGCAGGCCCCACGCGGCGAGACCTACGCCCGACGGATGCGCACCCGCGCCTCCTTCGTCCTGGTCCGCGACGCGGAGGACCGGATCTTCGTACACCGCCGTACACCGCAGAAGCTCGTCTTCCCCGGGCACTACGACATGTTCGTGGGCGGCGTGGTCGGCGCCGGCGAGAGCTACGACCGGGCGGCGCTGCGCGAGGCCGAGGAGGAGCTGGGGGTGCAGGGGCTGGCGCCGCCCGAGCCGCTGTTCAAGTTCCTCTACGAGACGGCCGAACACACCTGGTGGTCCGCGGTGTACCAGGTGCGCTGCACCCTGCCGGTCGCCCCGCAGGAGTCGGAGATCGACTGGTCCGCCTTCCTGCCCGAGGAGGAGCTGATCCGGCGGCTCGACGAGTGGCCGTGGACGCCGGACGGGATGGCCGCCTACCGGCAGCTGCTCGCCCGGCGGGAGACGGGGGAGGTCTGATGCCCCCGGCACACCGGACGGGCCGGACGCCGGGCCCCCGTCCATGAGCCGCACCGGCGGGCTGCGGTCGGTCGGCGCGGCCGTACGGCTGTGGGTCTCGCCCGCACGGATCAGCGAGGAGGGGGCGACCCCCGACTACCGCTTCTCGCTGGCCAACGAGCGCACCTTCCTCGCCTGGCTGCGGACCGGGCTGGCGCTGGTCGGCGGCGGGTTCGCGGTGGACCAGTTCCTGCCCCGGCTGCACGAGGGGCTGCGGCTGACCTTCACCGTCGTGCTGCTGGTGGGCGGCGCGCTGTGTGCGCTGCGGGCGGTCAACCACTGGGTGCGCTGTGAGCGCGCGATGCGGCGCGGCGAGGACCTGCCGGTCACCCGCTTCCCGAGCGCGCTGGCGCTGGGCGTCGGGCTGCTGGCGGGCGCGATGGTGGTGCTGGTGCTGCTGGGCCGGACCGGCTAGCCGATGGCGGACGGACAGCCGCCGGGCGCGGGGGCGCCGCGTCCGGCCCCGGACCGGGACCCCGGGCTGCAGCCGGAGCGGACCCGGCTGGCGTGGCGGCGCACCACGCTGTCGGCCACCGTGGTGGCGGTGCTGGCCGGCCGCCAGCTGCTGCACCGGGACGCCCCGGGACCCGTCCAGGTGGTGGCCGCGGTGCTGACGGGGCTGCTGTGGGCGGCCTTCGTGGCCGTCTCGCACCACCGGATGCGGGCGATGGCCGCCGGCCGCCCGCCGGCGCTGCCGCAGCGGACCGCGCTGCTGCTGGTCGGCTGCACCCTGGCGCTGGCGCTGTGCGGTGCGGTGATCCTGGTGCGGCCGGTCCACTGACGCCGGGGCGCGGCGCCCGGCGGGCGGGGGCGGAGGTACCGTGACACGACTCCCGCGCGCACCGGACGGGCCCCGCCCCCGGTCACGGCAGCGGGAAGTGACGGGCCATCGGACGAAGGGCACACCCGCATGGACGACGCGACGGCACGGCGCACGGCGGCAGGGACCCCGCCGACCCCACCGGCGGCAGGGCCCACCGGCCCCACCGCGACCGGTGCGGACGCCGCGGAACCACCCGGCGCCGGCACCCCCGAGGGGACGCCGCCGGCCACCGAGCCCGCCGTCCCCGAGCCCTATCTCACCGAACTCGCCGCCGGTGTCCATGCGTTCATCCAGCCGGACGGCGGCTGGTGCCTGAACAACGCGGGTTTCGTCACCGACGGGGACGCCACCCTGGTCGTGGACACCGCCGCCACCGAGCGCCGGGCCCGCCTGCTGCGCCGGAGGATCGCCGAGAGCGGCGCCCCGGCGCCCCGCACCGTGGTCAACACCCACCACCACGGCGACCACACCTACGGCAACGGCGTCTTCGCCCCCGAGGCGACGGTGATCGGGCACGAGGCCTGCCGCCGTGAACTGCTGGCCGCCGGGCATCAACTGCACGCCGTCTGGCCGGAGGTGGCGTACGGCGACATCCGCCTCACCCCGCCCGAGGTCACCTACACCGACACCCTGACCCTGCACGTCGGCGGCATCGAGGTGCGGCTGATCCATCCGGGCGTCGCGCACACCACCGGCGACACCCTCGTCTGGCTGCCCGAGGAGCGCATCGTCTTCGCCGGCGACCTGGTCTTCCACGGCGGCACCCCGTTCGTCTTCATGGGGTCGCTGACCGGCTCGCTGCGCGCCGTGCAGACGCTGCGGGAGCTGGACGCGGTCACCGTCGTCCCCGGGCACGGTCCGGTGACCGGCCCCGAGGTCTACGACGGGATCGAGCGCTATCTGCGGTTCGTCGGCGAGCTGGCGCAGGAGGGCCGGGCTGCCGGGCGCACCCCGCTGGAGACGGCCCGGCAGGCGGATCTCGGCCCGTTCGCCGAGCTGGCCGAGAGCGAGCGGCTGGTGGCGAACCTGCACCGGGCCTACGCGGAGCTGGCCGGGGCCGCCCCGGGCGCCCCGCTCGACCCGCTCGCCGGTTTCGCGGACATGACGGTGCTCAACGGCGGGGTGCCGATGGCCTGCCACGCCTGAACCGGGCCGTGGTCCTGAAGGGCCGGGAAGAGGACCGGGCCTGCGGGCGGGGGCGGCCGGAGTTCCCGTACGGAGCGCCCCCCCCGCGCGGTACGGCGGAGAAACGTCGCGTGACCGACGCCCCACGCTCCGGCACTGGACGCCATACCGACTAGTCGGCATGATCGGTGCCAGCGACCGATGGACCGTCCACTCCGTACGGAGGAGCACGATGAGCAAGGGCACCCCTCCCCCGCAGGACCGGGACCGGGAGGACCCTCCCGGCCTCGACCTGGCGCGATTGCGGGAGCATCTGGACCGGGAGCGGCCGGGGCTGGCCGGCGGCCCGCTGCGCGCGCAGGTGATCGAGGGCGGGCGGTCCAACCTCACCTACCGCGTCACCGACGGCACCGCCTCCTGGGTCGTCCGCCGGCCGCCGCTCGGCCATGTACTGGCCACCGCCCACGACATGCGGCGCGAGCACCGGGTGATCAGCGCGCTGCACCGGACACCGGTCCCGGTGCCGGAGACACTGCTGCTGTGCGAGGACGAGTCGGTCATCGGCGCGCCCTTCTATGTGATGGAGCTGGTCGAGGGGACCCCGTACCGCACCGCCGCACAGCTCGCCCCGCTCGGCCCGGAGCGCACCCGCGCCGTGGTGCTGTCCCTGGTCGACACCCTCGTGGAGCTGCACGCGGTGGACCCGGCGGCGGTCGGACTCGGCGACTTCGGCCGGCCCGACGGCTTCCTGGAGCGCCAACTGCGGCGCTGGGGCAAGCAGTTGGCCGCGTCGAAGAACCGCGAGCTGCCGGGCATCGACGCCCTGCACGAGGCGCTGGGCCGGGCGCTGCCCACCTCGCCCGCGCCGTCCGTCGTGCACGGCGACTACCGCCTCGACAACGTGCTGATCGGCCCGTCGAGCACCCCGGAGGCGCACGGGCCGCAAGAGGGCGCCGACACCCTCAAGGCCGTGCTGGACTGGGAGATGTCCACGCTCGGCGACCCGCTGACCGACCTCGGCCTGCTGGTGATGTACAGCACCGACCTGGACCTGCCGCAGTCGCCGGTGAGCACCACCAGCGGCGCCCCGGGGCATCCGGCACCGGCCGAGCTGGTCGAGCGCTACGCCGCCCGGTCCGGCCGGGACACCTCCGCCCTCCCCTGGTACACGGCGTTCGCCTGGTTCAAGCTCGCCGTGATCCTCGAAGGCATCCACTACCGCTTCACGCTCGGCCAGACCGTCGGCGCCGGATTCGACCGGATCGGCGAGCTCGTCCCCGTCTTCATCGACCGCGGACTCACCACCCTGAAGGAAGGCTGAGGCATCCATGGACTTCGCATTCGACGCCCGCACCGAGGAACTGCGCGAGCGGCTCCTGACGTTCATGGACGAGCACGTGTACCCCGCCGAGCAGACCGCCCACGAGCAGCGGGCCGCGCTCGCCTCACCGTGGGACACCCCGGCGGTCGTCGAGGAGCTGAAGGCCGAGGCCCGCAGGCAGGGCCTGTGGAATCTGTTCTTTGTGGACGAGCACAGCCTGCCCGACGCGGAGCACGGCGCCGGGCTGACCAACCTCCAGTACGCGCCGCTGGCCGAGATCACCGGCCGCAGCCCGCAGTTGGCGCCCACCGCGCTGAACTGCGCGGCACCGGACACCGGCAACATGGAGGTGCTGGCGCAGTTCGGCAGCGAGGCGCAGCAGAAGCAGTGGCTGGAGCCGCTGCTGGCGGGCGAGATCCGCTCGGCGTTCGCGATGACCGAGCCGGAGGTGGCCTCGTCGGACGCCACCAACATCGAGACGCGTATCGCGCGCGAGGGCGACGAGTACGTCATCAACGGCCGCAAATGGTACATCTCCGGGGCGATGAACCCGCTGTGCCAGATCTTCATCGTGATGGGCAAGACCGACCCGGACGGCCCGGACCCGCGCCGCCAGCAGTCGATGATCCTGGTGCCGCGCGACACCCCCGGTGTCGAGGTCAGGCGCGCGATGCAGGTCTACGGCTACGAGGACCACTACCACGGCGGCCACGCCGAGGTGGTCTTCCACGACGTCCGGGTGCCGGCGAGCAACCTGATCGGCGAGGAGGGCGGCGGCTTCGGCATCGCCCAGGCCCGGCTCGGTCCCGGCCGTATCCACCACTGCATGCGGCTGATCGGGATGGCCGAGCGCGCCATCGAGCTGATGTGCCGCCGCGCGGTGGCCCGTACGGCCTTCGGCAAGCCGCTGGCCCAGCAGGGCGTGGTCCAGGAGTGGATCGCGGACGCCCGGGTGGCGGTGGAGCAGCTGCGGCTGCTGGTGCTGAAGACGGCCTGGCTGATGGACACCGTCGGCAACAGGGGCGCGCACACCGAGATCCAGGCCATCAAGATCGCCACCCCGCGCACCGTCGTGGACATCCTCGACAAGGCGGTCCAGCTGCACGGCGCGGGCGGCGTCAGCCAGGACTTCCCGCTGGCCGAGCTGTGGGCCGGGGCCCGCACGCTCCAGCTGGCGGACGGCCCGGACGAGGTGCACCAACGGTCGCTGGCGCGCCGGGAGTTGAAGCGCTACCTCTAGGGCACACACGGCGGCACACACGACAGCGGCCGGCCGGCCCCGGATTCCCCGGGTTCCGGCCGGCCGCTGCCGACAGGTCTCCGCCCCCTTTGCCGGCGCGGTCTCACGCCGGGTGGGCAGGGGTGCTGACCGGTGCCAGGTGATACACCCGGGCCGGCGGCAGATTGCCCAGCACGAGTTCCGAGCGGAAGGTGTGCCGGTCCAGTATGCGGCGCAGGGTGTTCTGCCCGTCGAGGACGTGGGCGCGCGCCGCGCGACCGGTGAACGTGCGGCGCGCGGTCGCCCCGCCCACATAACCGAAGAAGGACAGCGTGCCGCCGGGCCGCAGGGCGCCGAGCAGCCGGTCGAAGATGTCCGCGGTGGTCGGGGCGTCGAAGTTGGCGAACGGCAGCCCGCAGACGATCGTGTCGTAGGTGCCGAGGTCGTGGTCCTGCACCAGGCCGGTGCGGAACTGGAGCCGCGGGTCGGCGCCGTAGGCCCCGTGCAGCCGGTCGACGAAGCGCGGGTTGGCCTCGACCAGGTCGAGGGTGTCCAGCCGGCCGAGCGAGCCCGCGATATGGCGGGTGACCGCCCCGGTGCCCGGCCCCACCTCCAGGACCGCGCGTGAGCTGCCGGGGCTGGGGATCACATAGCGGGTGAGGGCCCTGCCGAGCCGGGGGCTGCTGGGAGCGATCGCCCCCACCTCCCGGCGCGTCCGTGCGTACTCCCGGAGAAACAGTGTTACTTCAGGCAAAGGGCACCCACATAAGTAGATAGCAGTACTATCCACACCCTAGCCACAGGCTCGGGATGAGAACAGCCCCTGATTGTGACCGCCCCTCGAGTGTCATCGCCCGGGGGCGCATGCCCACTCGCCCTGCTCGCAATCCAACAAATTCCCGGAGCCGTGGAACGCCGCGGCACCCCGGCTCAGGGCCGCAGCGCCCGCAGCAGCAGATCGGCGAGGTGGTCGGCGACCTGCTGCGGACTGAGCGGCCCGTCCTCGCGGTACCAGGTGCCCAGGTGGTGCACGGAACCGAAATGGTAGTCCACGACCAGGTCGGCGGGGATGTCGGCGGCGAACACGCCGGTGCGCTGCCCCTCCTCGACCAGGGCACGGAACCGCTCGTGGTACCGCCGCCGCTCGGCACGCACCTGCTTGTCCTTCTCCGGGCCGAGGTGGTGCATCGAGCGGAAGAAGATCTTGGTGTCGTCGAGGTTCTCGATGGTGGTGACGACCACATCCGCCGCGGCGTCGCGCAGTCGCTGCTCCACCGGCTCGTCGGCGTCCGCGAAGTGGTCCAGCCGCTCCTGCTGGAGTCGCAGGACCCGGCCGTAGACCTCGTGCAGCAGATCGTCCTTGGAGCCGAAGTAGTGGTAGAGGGCGCCCTTGGTCACACCCGCCGCGTCGACGATCTCCTGGACGGAGGTCCGGTCATAGCCCTGCTCGGCGAAGAGCCTGGTGGCGGTGGCCAGCAGCCGCTGGGCCACCGGCTTCGCCCCGCCGTTGCCGTTGCCGTCCTTCGTGCCGGCCATCGCCCTCACCTGTCCTTCGTGCTCGTCATGCGCGGTGGCGCAGCTCCCGTCGGAGGATCTTGCCACTCGTGGTCTTGGGAAGCTCGGCCAGGATCTCCACCGCACGGGGATATTTGTACGCCGCCAGCCGTTCCTTGCAGTAGGCGGCCAGCTCGGCGGGTTCCGCCAAGGCGCCGGGCCGCAGGCTGACGTACGCCTTCACCGACTCGCCGCGGTAGGCGTCGGGCACCCCGACCACCGCCGCCTCACGCACCGCGGGGTGGCCGTAGAGCACGTCCTCGACCTCGCGGGGCCAGACCTTGAAGCCGGACGCGTTGATCATGTCCTTCTTGCGGTCGACGACGTAGAGCCAGCCGTCGGTGTCCATGAAGCCGATGTCGCCGGTCCGCAGTTCGCCGCCGGGGAGCGCCTCGGCGGTGGCGTCGGGGCGGCGCCAGTAGCCCGGGACGACCTGGGGGCCGCGGACCGCGATCTCGCCCTGCTCGCCGAACGGCAGGTCCCGGCCGTCCTCGCCGATGATCCGGACGACGGTGTCGGGGCCGGGGACGCCGACGGCGAGCGTGCCGGAGACCTTGTCGACCGGCGCCTCCCGGCCCGGCGGGACGCTGGCGCAGGGGGCGGTGCACTCGGTCAGGCCGTAGCCGTTGTGGACATAGGGCCCGAAACCGGTACGGAACTTCTCGACGAGCGCGGGCGGCAGCGGCGCACCGCCGGAGGACATGGTCCGGAACGACGCGAAGTGGTCGCGGGTGACCTCGGGGTGCGCCATCAGCGCCATGTAGGCGGTCGACGGGCCGACCGTGTAGGCGGGGCGGTGCTCCAGGAAGGCGTCCAGGACGACGCCCGCCTCGAAGCGGTAGGCGAGCACGAGGGTGCCCCGGTTGGCGATACAGGCCGCCAGTTCGCAGACCATGCCGGTGATGTGGAAGAGCGGGGCGAGCGCGAAGTAGGTGGCGCCGTCGGGGAGGCCCAGGCCGGTGCGCTGGCGTTCGGCGTTGTAGGTGATGTTGCCGTGGGTGTTGGTGGCGCCCTTGGGGGTGCCGCTGGTACCCGAGGTGTAGCTGATCAGCGCGAGGTCGCCGGCGGCGAACTCCGGGCCGGCGGGCGCCGCCCGGGTCCGCGCCTGACGGGCCACGGCCAGCAGATCGTCGGCGTCCTGCTGCGGCCCGAGCCGCTCGCCGTGCAGCACCCGCCGGTCGTCGCGGGTCTGCAGATCCCCCTCATGGGCGGTGAGCACGATGCGTACGGACGGCGCCCCGGCGGCGGTGGCGCGCAGGAAGCCGTCCCAGGCGCGGTCGGCGCAGATGACCGCGGTGACCTCGGCGTCGTCCAGGATGTGCCGCATCTCGGCGGACTTGTACATGGGGTTGACGGGCACCACCACCCCGCCCGCCTTCCACACGCCGAGCAGGGCGAGCACGAAGTGCGGGGTGTTCTGCAGCATGACCGCGGCCCGGTCGCCCCGCCGGAAGCCGCGCTCGGCGAGGTGGGCGGCGATGCCGTCGGAGAGCGCGTCGGTCTCCGCGTAGGACAGCCGGCCGTCGAAGTAGGCGAGCGCCGTACGGTCGGGGACCCGGGCCACCGCGGTCCGGAAGGCGTGCAGCGCCGAGGGGGGCGGCTGCACGGGGGCGCGCTGGGCGTCGGTGAGCTGTGCCAGCCACGGCTTGTCCTGGTAGGAGGTCATCGAGGTGCGGCCCTTTCTTCCTGATCGCCCGATCATCCCTGCGGGGAAACGGCTGAGGTGCGGTGGGGTGGGCGACCGGGGTCGCCGGCCGGCCTGCTAGGAGCGCCCCTCGGCCTGCTCCAGCTTCTGCTGGAGGTGGTTCATCCCGGTCAGCCAGCGGTCGGGTTCGGCGGCACGCGTGGCGTAGTAGTCCGCGACCTCCGGGTGCGGCAGGACCAGGAAGCGGCCCTCCGCCATGGCCGCGAAGAGCGCCTCGGCGACGTCCTCGGGCTCCACGGCGGTCGGGGTGAGCACGAGGTCCCCGGCCGTCCCGGTGGCGGCCAGCATGTCGGTGCGGACGCCCTGGGGGCAGATGGCGTGGACGTCGATACCGCGGTGCCGGTAGGTCAGCGAGAGCCACTCGGCGAAGGCGTAGGCACCGTGCTTGGTGACGCTGTACGGGGCGGCGGCGACCATGGTGAGCAGGCCGGCCGCGGACACCGTGGAGACGAAGCGGCCGCTGCCGCGCTCCAGCCACTCCGGCACCAGCTCACGGGCGGCCCGGACATGTGCCATGACATTGACGTCCCAGGCCAGCTCCCAGTCCTCCTCGGACGCCTCGGGCCCGCCGCCGGTGCCGACCCCGGCGTTGGCGCAGAAGACGTCGATGGCGCCGCCGAGCGCCTCGCGGGCGGCCGGGACGACGGTGGAGGCGTCCCCGCCGACCGCGACCGCGCCGATCTCGTCAGCGGTCCGCTTCGCCTTCGCCTCGTCCAGGTCGTTGACCACGACCCGGGCGCCCTCGGCGGCGAACCGGCGGGCCAGCGCGGCGCCGATCCCCCCGCCCGCCCCGGTCACGACCACGCTCTTGTCCCGTACGGCTGCCACGCTGGATCTCCCTCGGTCGGGTCGGTTCGGCCTACGGCAGACTAACCAGTCGGTATGTCCCGGCGGAAGAGTCCTTTCCGCCTCGGCCCGCCCTGTTCCTGGATGGCCCCCGTGGGGCTAGCGTGCGCACGGCACGGACCGGTTGGTCGGCGATCACGGAGGTGGGCGGATGGCTCTGTCGAGACGCGTACTGCTCGGGCGGCTGGCGGCGACCGGCGCGGCGGGCGCGGCCCTGGCCTCGGGGGCCGGAGCCGCGCGGGCCGAGCGACCGGACCACGACGGCGGGCCCCGGGTGCGCACCGGCTTCGACCGGCTGGCCGCCGACGGCTACCGCCTCCTGGCCGGCCGGCGGGTCGGCATCGTCACCAACCCCACCGGCGTCACCGCGGAGTTGCGGCACATCGTGGACGTGATGCACGCCGACGACCGGGTGCGGCTGACCGCCGTCTTCGGCCCCGAGCACGGCTTCCGGGGCACCGCGCAGGCCGGCGGCTCCGAGGGCCGCTACGACGATCCGGCCACCGGGCTGCCGGTCTACGACACCTACAACAAGAGCGGCCAGGCCCTCGCCGACATCTTCACCGCCTCCGGTGTGGACACCGTCGTCTTCGACATCCAGGACGTCGGCGCCCGCTTCTACACCTACATCTGGACGCTGTACGACTGCATGGTGGCGGCGGTCCTGGCCGGCAAGCGGTTCCTCGTCCTCGACCGGCCGAACCCGGTCACCGGCCGCGCGGCCACCGGCCCGGTACTCGACAAGGCCTATGCCTCGTTCGTCGGCCGGGAGCCGATCGCGCAGGCGCACGGGATGACGGTCGCGGAGCTGGCGCTGCTGTTCAACGGCGAGTTCGTCCCGCAGGCCGCCGGGCGCCCGGTGGAGCTGGAGACCGTGCGGATGACCGGCTGGCGGCGCACCGACTTCCACGACGCCACCCGGCTCCCCTGGGTCCCGCCGAGCCCCAACATGCCCACCCCCGACACCGCCCTCGTCTACGCGGGCACCTGCCTCTTCGAGGGCACCAACCTCTCCGAGGGGCGCGGCACCACCCGCCCCTTCGAACTGCTGGGCGCCGACGGCATCGACCGGCACTGGGCCGCCGCGGTCACCGCACTGGGCCTGCCCGGAGTGCACTTCAGGGAGGCCTACTTCGCCCCCACCTTCTCCAAGTTCCAGGGCAGGACCATCGGCGGCGTCCAGCTGCACGTCCACGACCGCGCGGCCTTCGACCCGGTGCGCACCGGCATCGGCCTCCTGGTGACCGCCAAGCGGGTCTGGCCCGGCTTCGCCTGGCGCCCGGACCACAACATCGACCGCCTGACCGGGTCGTCGACGGTACGGACGATGATCGACGCGGGCGCCGGGCCGGACGAGATCGTGGCCGCCTGGCAGGAGGGCCTGAAGGGCTTCCGTGCGGTGCGGCGGCGGTATCTGCGGTACGCGTAACGGGCGTTGGGCCGGTCGGGGCCCGGGCCGGCCCCGGTCTCAGGAACCGGGACAGGCCGTCTCGCCTCTTGACTGGCCCCTACACCGAGCCGGAAAGTGCGCTGGTGAGCAGTGACGCGACAGCAGCGCAGACGACGGCCGGGGTGCCGGCGAAGACCGACGGGACCAGCGGCGGCGAGAGCCTGCGCCGGGTGGCGGTGGCCTCGTTCATCGGGACGGCCATCGAGTTCTACGACTTCTACATCTACGGGACGGCCGCCGCGCTCGTCCTCAACCAGGCGTTCTTCCCGACGCTCGACCCCGTCAACGCCACCCTCGCGTCCTTCTCCACCTACGCGGTGGCGTTCGTCGCGCGGCCCCTCGGCTCGGTGGTCTTCGGGCACTTCGGCGACCGGGTGGGCCGTAAGTCCGTCCTGGTCGCGTCGCTGCTGCTGATGGGGCTGTCGACGGCGTGCGTCGGACTGCTCCCGGGGTACGGCACCTGGGGCGTCTGGGCGCCGCTGCTGCTGATCGCGCTGCGCTTCCTCCAGGGCATCGGGCTGGGCGGGGAGTGGGGCGGGGCCGCGCTGCTCGCCGTCGAGCACGCACCGCGCGGGCGCCGCGGGCTGTATGCGGCGTTCCCCCAACTCGGCCCGTCCGTCGGGTTCTTCGCGGCGACCGGGGTGTTCTGGCTGCTGTCGTCCGGGCTCGATGACGCGGACTTCCGCTCATGGGGCTGGCGGGTGCCGTTCCTGCTGTCGTTCCTGCTGGTCGGCGTCGGGCTGTTCGTCCGGCTGAGGATCAGTGAGACGCCGGTCTTCGCGAAGGTGCTGGACGCCCAGGAGGCGAGCAAGGTGCCCGCCGTCGAGGTGCTGCGCCGCCATCCGCGCGAACTGCTGCTGGGCGCGGGCGGGATGGTCGTCGCGTACGGCCTCTTCTACACCGCGACCACCTACTGCCTCTCCTACGCCACCGGCACCCTCGGTGTCTCCCGCAGCACCATGCTGGGGCTCTCCCTCACCGCCTGCCTCTTCCTCGCGGCCGGCACCTGGCTCGCCGCCACCCGCTCCGACGGCGCCGGGCGCCGCAGGCTGATCCTGGCCGGGAGCGCGCTCGCCGCGGTGTGGGGGCTGCTGCTCTTCCCGCTGCTGGACACCGGACAGCCGGTGCTGATCGCCCTCGGCGTCGGCGGCGCCCTGTTCTGCATGGGCGTGGTGTACGGCCCGATGGGCGCCTATCTGCCGGAGCTGTTCGGCGCGCGGGTGCGCTACTCGGGCGCCTCCCTGGCCTACAACCTGGGCGGCGTCCTGGGCGGCGCGGTGGCCCCGCTGGTCGCCACCCGGCTCCAGTCGGCGTACGGCTCGGCCTCGGTGGGCTGGTACGTCAGCGCGATGGCGGTCGTCTCGCTGCTGTGCGTGCTGGCCCTGCCGGAGACCCGGGAGCGGGACCTGGTCTGAGGCGCCCCGGGCGACCGGCCCGGGGCGCCCCCGCCCTCACGAACTCAGCCACCACCGCCCGCTCTCCCGGGACAGCGCGTCCCACAGGAGGTTGAGGGGGTGGCCGGGGGCGTAGGAGTCCCGTTCGCCGCGGCGGGTGAAGACGCCGACCAGCACCTCGGTCCGGGGGCCCACCTCGCCGACGAGTTCCAGGGTGCGCAGCCCGCCGGCCTCCGGGAGCCGCCCGTCCGCGGCCGCCTCCCCGATGCCCCGGGTGACCAGCATCGCCCCGCTCACCACCCCGGAGCGCAGCAGCTCGAAGCCGTAGTGCGCGGCCTCGATCTCGGCCGCGACGGAGAGCCGCTGCCGGTAGTCGGCGCCGTACCAGGAGGTCAGGAAGCGGCCGATCAGGCCCCGCGCCGAGATGACCAGCGGCAGCCGGTCCAGCTCATGGGCGTCGAACGAGGTGCCGGGCAGCCGCTCCGGCGGCAGGTTCGTCAGCAGGGAGAGCCCGCTGCGCCGCCATTCCATGACCTCGTACGGCGCCAGCAGTTCCGCCTCGTCGGCCTCGGTGACCACGACGCTGCCGCAGACCAGGTCGAGTTCCTTGGAGCGCAGCTTGGTGAAGAGGTCGCCGGTGCGGACATGGGTGACCTTCAGGTCGACGTCGTCGCGCTCGTAGTCCTGGGTGACCCGTTCCACCGCGTCCAGCAGGAACCCGAGGGTGTAGCGGGTGGTGCCGACGGAGAGCGTCCGGCCGAGCCGGCGGCGGGCGTCGTGCACCCCGTCCGTCCACTCCCCCAGCGTGCGGCGGGCCAGGCCGACCAGCGCCTCCCCGGTCGCGGTGAACAGGGCGTCCCTGCCGCGCCCCTGCTTGAGGACCAGCTCCTCGCCGCACAGCGCGGCGAAGGTGCGGTTCATGGTGTCCAGCTGCTTCTGCACGCTGGACTGTTCGCGGCCCAGCCGGCGCGCGGCACCCAGCGCGGTGCCCGCCTCGTGGACGACGATCAGTGTGCGCAGCTGGTCCATGGTGGTATCCAGCAGCTCCGTCGGGTACTGCTGTGGACCTAACAAGGCCATGCCTCGCATTCCCCTCCCCTGGAGTACAGAACCCAGCAGCATATCCCGCGGGGTCATCCGGCCCCGAGGGCAGTCGGGCTTCCCTGTACGGGAGTTGGGGCGGCGGGGCACCGGGCGGACACGGCGAAGGCCCCGGGGCGGGTGCCCCGGGGCCTTCGCCGTGTCCCGCTCCGCGCCTACCGGTGGGCCGGGAACTCCACGACCTGCTGGTAGGTCGGCCGGTTCTGCCAGCTGATGGTGGCGTGGGTCAGACCGCCCACCGTGCGGTGGATGATCGCGTCCGCGCACCACTGGTCGCCGGCCTTGCAGCTGTCGTCGCCGGGGTAGACCTGCGCGGCGGTCTTCCCGCTCGCCTGCTGGAGGGTGGTGAGCAGGGTGTCGCGGCAGGCGGACAGCTCACCGTCGCCGCAGAACGTCCGGCCGAGCGGCCCGGCCACCTTGTCGCCGAGCACCGTCCGCAGGTCCTTGTCCGCGTAGCTCCACCAGCCGTACTGGAACGCCGATCCGGCGTGCGACCCGGTCGGGCCGTGGCCGGCCGACGGTGATTCGTCGGTGCCGAGGTTGGCGCGCAGCGCGTCGTAGAGGTCGCCGCCGAGGCCCGGCTTGAAGACGGCCTCCGTCATCAGCGGCCACCAGGCGTCCATCAGGCGCACCGCGTCGGGGTGGGTGTAGGTGTGGGAGCCGGCGGCGGTCTCCCGGCGCTGGGCGCCGTCCTTGCGCCAGGCCTCCAGCTGCTGCACCGCGGTCTTCAGCTTCGGGTCGGTGACCGGCTTGCTGTTCACCACCCGCAGGAGTTCGGGCAGCACGTCCTCGCCGCGCAGATCGGTGACGGCGGCCTCGGACATCGCGCGGGTGAGCGACGCCCGGGTCACCCCGCCGTCCTTCGTCAGCGCACGCACCCGGTCGTCCAGCAGATTGCCGCGGTGCACCGAGCCGTTGCCGTAGCCCGCCGAGTCGTAGTCCTTGGCCTGCTTGTTGTTCCAGGAGATGTAGTAGTCCTGGTTGACGGACTGGGGGTGCTGGGCGGGCGGGGTGTACTCGGTGGCGTTGGAATCAGGGTCGTAGCCCTTCCACTCGTAGGCGTCGTCCGCCTTGACGGGCAGGGACGGGTCGACGTCGGGGTTGCGGACCGGGTTGAGGCCGCTGTTGTAGTACGCGACGTCGCGGGAGTCGGCGTAGAACCAGTTGAAGGCGTAGCCGATGTGCTCGGCGGCCTGCTGGAACGTCTTGGCGTCGCGGACGTAGGACGGGTCGTTGAACATCTGGAAGCCGATGATCGAGTCGGCCTCGTGGCGGTAGGTGGAGCGCTGCGCGGTGTAGGCGACGGGCTTGCCGTCGAGGGTCGCGCGGTGGGTGACGACGCCGTACTTGGTCCGGAAGACCTGCATCCGGTAGGAACCGGCCGCCGTGGGGTCGGCGATGGTGGGCTTCCAGGAGTTGGTGCGCTCCAGCTTCTCCATGGGCACGCAGGCGCCGCGGTAGCGGTAGGAGGTGGAGTCCTTGGTGGGCGCGGAGCCGTCCGCGTTGCACAGCTCGGCCGCGAAGGTGTCGGTGATGTCCTGTCCGGCGGAGGTGGCGCTCCAGGAGTAGTCCTGGCCGCGGCCCAGCTGGACGTACATCCCGACGCCCGCGAAGGACGCGCCGCGGGCGCTGATGCCGGGCCCCTGGATCTCCTGGAGCATCAGCAGCTGGGGCGCGAAGTAGCCGGTCTGCGGGCCGAAGACGGCGACCGGGTGGCCGCTCGCGGTGTGCTTGCCGGACACCAGCAGGGCGTTGGACATCCCGCGGTGCTGGGTGGGGTCGAAGCTCCCCTCGGGCAGCACCCCGTCCTTGAAGAGGCCCTCCAGCTTCTTGTACTTCTTCGGGGCCTTGACCGGGTCCCGGGGCGGCGTCCCGCTCTTGACGGTGGCCGCGCCGGTGCGGTCGAAGACCAGCGGTTCGGGGGTGACCGACCCGCGGTCCGGCAGCGCCATGCCCTTGGCCCGGTCCGGCTTCACCGCGTACGGGAAGCTGCTGCCGTCGTGCAGGGTCTTGGCGGCCTCGGGGTCGTTGCGCTCCCGGAAGGACTCCCAGACCTCGGTGCCCTTCTCGACGCCGTACTTCTGCTGGGCGGAGAGCAGCGCCAGGGCGGACGGGACCTCGCCGCCACCGCCGTTGCCGAAGAGCCCGCCGACGACGGAGGCGAGCGCTATCAGGTCGGTGAGCTTGAAGGGCTTGATCTCACCGGCGTTGGTGATCGCGTCCACATGGCCGGTGAGCACGTACTCGCCGGGGAAGTAGCGGCCGTTCTTGGACTGTTCGCGGTAGGCGTTGATGCCGTCGACGTAGGCCTGGGCGTCCTGCATGGCCAGTTTGCCGCGCTCGCCGTTGGAGTCCCTGATCCGGTCGACCTGGGCCTGGAGGTCGTCCTCGGTGTACGGCGCCTGCGGCCAGAACTGCTGCTCCAGGCCCTGGTTGGCGAGCGCGCCGCCGGCGAAGGAGGTCAGTTCGCCGCGGCCGATGTGGCGGAAGAGGTCCATCAGCCAGAGCCGGTCCTGGCCCGCGGCGTAACCGGCGCCGTATTCGGTGCCATAGCGGGTAGTCCCCTTGATATGCGGGACGCCGGTCTTCTTGTCGCGGGTGATGGTCACGTCGTCGCGGGGGGTGCTGACCTTGCCCACCTGGTCCGCGGGAACCCCGAAGGAGGCATCGTTGAAGAAGGAGCCGAGGGTGTCGTCGGTGAGCGACTGATAGCCGCTCGCCAGGGCACCGTAGGGGGCGAGCTGGTCGGTGGAGTGCTCGGGGTGGGTGCCGAACAGCTTGTTGCCGAGGATCTCCACCAGGGTGGCGTTGCCGGTGGCACCGGGCGGCAGGATGTCGCCGCACTGCCCCTGGCAGTAGTCATTGGCGTCGCGCGGCGCGGCGGCCACGGTGGGGGGCGGTGCCAAGAGCGTGGCACCCAAGGCGAACAGGGCTGCCGCGGCGGCGGTCCTGAGCCTTCCGGTACGTCGTCGCATTCCAGCTCCTCGATGGGGGTCCCCTTGAGGGAGGGCGGGCGGGACGTTACCGGCGGTTATCCCCGGCCGGAAGATGAACAACAGTCAACTTTTCTTCTCCCGCACGGAGTTCGGCCCCCGCACCCCGGTGACACCTTGGAACATCGCCAACCAATCCGTACGAAAATTCGATGGATCCAGATGGGGGTCGGCTGCGTCCCATCCCCGTCCAGTCGGGTCCTCCCCACGGAGGTGGGATGAATGGCCGGTTTCAGAGCCCTCGCAGAACAGGTCCGCAATCCACGACTCGTCGCCACCCAGCGACGCACCGCCCTGCGCAAGTGCCTTGAACGCTTCGCCCCTTACGGGCACCGGGCGACCTGGCACCATCTGTGCACCCGGGCCGGTATCGCGACCCAGGACCGCGATCCCGATCCGGCGCGGCTGGTGGCCGCGCTCACCGAGCTGGAAGAGGCCCGGGCCCTCTGGCTCGCGTACGAGGCGGAGTTCGCCGCCCGGCGCCGCCGGGAGAAACACGACGGCATCCGGCAGCCCGGCGCCCTCGACGAATGGCACCGCCGGACCTGGGGCGGCTGCGACATCGTGCCGTGCGAGTCACCGCAGCGGCACCCCGCGGCCCGGCTCGCGGTGGTGCTGCACCGCATGATCGCCGCGATGGAGGCGGGACGGCCGCGCCGTGACTGCCCCGTGTGCGGCGGCACCGGCTTCGCCTGGCTCCCCGAGGCCACCGACTCCCCCTCGACCGGCCCGGCCTGCCTCCGCTGCGGCGTCCTGGCCCCGGCCTCCGTCCTGACCCCGGACACCCTGACCGCCGCCGGCCGCCTGCACACCGCCGACGCCTTCGCGGCCGCCTGACCCCGCACCGGCCGGGCGCCGCGGGACGCGGCGGCGCCCGGCCCGGGACGCGGTCACGGGCGGGGCCGGTGGTGAGCACGCGCCGCGCCCCGCCGCCGGCCGTCCCCGGACGGGGCAGATGTCCCTTTCCGCTTCCTCCACGGCCTTTACGAACCGCCCCGCCACCTGAAACAACTGTCCAACGGGCCGACCCGCCGCACCGGTGTCCCGTCCGGTGGCCGGCGGCCCTTCCGCCCGTGTGGCACCAGGGCCGTGCGGGCGCCCGTAGGAGAGGGTGGACGTCCATGGCCGAACTGCACGATCTGACCGCGCGCGAACAGGCTCAGGGAATCCGGTCCGGGGAGCTCTCCCCCGTGGAACTCACCGAGCACTACCTCGCGCGGATCGAGCGGCTCGACGACACACTCGGCGCCTTCCTGACCCGCACCCCCGACCTCGCCCGCAAGCAGGCCTCGGACGCGGAGAGCGAGGCCGTCGCGGCCCGCCGTGAGGGCCGTGAACTCCCGCCGCTGCACGGCGTTCCGGTGCCGGTGAAGGACCTCAACCAGGTCGCCGGGGTGCGCTGCACGATGGGCTCCCGGGCGCTGGCCGCGCAGGTGCCGGCCGTCGACGACCATCTGGTCGGCAAGCTGCGCGAGGGCGGCACGATTCTGCTCGGCAAGACCAACACCCCGGAGTTCGGGCTGCCCTGCTACACGGAGAACGGCCTGGCGCCGCCCGCCCGTACCCCGTGGGACCTGACGCGCTCGGCGGGCGGGTCCAGCGGCGGGGCCGCGGCGGCCGTGGCCGGCGGTCTGGCGCCCGTCGCGCACGCCAGTGACGGCGGCGGCTCGATCCGGATACCGGCCTCGGTCTGCGGGCTCTTCGGCATCAAGCCCAGCCGCGGCCGGATCAGCGGCGGCCCGCTGCTGCACGACATCTCGGGCCTGGCCACCTCGGGCCCGCTGGCCCGTACGGTCGCCGACGCGGCCACCCTGCTGGACGTCCTGGCCGGGCCGATGCCCGGCGACCCGTTCACCGCGCCGTCGCTGCCGCCCGGCGAGACCTTCGCCGGACACGCCCTGCGCGAGCCGGGACGGCTGCGGATCGCCTGCCTCACCGAGGCGCCCGTCCCCGGTGTCGAGGTCCACGCCGACTGCCGCACCGCCACCACCGACACCGCCGCCCTGCTGACCGGACTCGGCCACGAGGTCGAGGAGTTGTCCCTGCCCGCCGACGACGGCATCCTGCTCGCCTTCACCCGCGTCTGGTCGGTGCTGGCCGCCAGCCGCCCCGTGCCGCCGGAGGGCGAGGAGCTGCTGATGCCGCTCACCCGCTATCTGCGCGACCGCGGCGCCGAGGTCTCCGGTACGGACTTCGCCCGCTCGATGTACGCGTTCCGGATGCTCTCCCAGTCGCTGGCCGACGGGCTGATGCCGCCGGGCGGCTACGACGTGATCCTCTCGCCGACCCTGGCCGCGCCACCCGCCGAGGTCGGCGCCCTGCGCGATGACGCCGACCCCCAGGCCGAGTTCGCCGCCCTGGGCGCGTTCACGCCGTTCACCGCGCTCTACAACGCCACCGGCCAGCCCGCGGTGAACGTCCCGGTGCAGTGGAACTCCGAGGGCCTGCCGATCGGGGTGATGCTGGCCGGCCGCTACGGCGACGAGGCCACCCTGATCGCGCTGTCGGCACAGCTGGAGCGGGCCCGCCCATGGGCGGGGCGCACCCCGTCCGTGTGGTGACGGACGTCTGAGTGCGCGCGCCCGTCCCGGCCCGGGGCGGGCGCGTCCACGCTCAGCGCCCGTCCGTGCAGCGCCCCGGCCCGTCCGGCCCGGCCGGCTCCTCCTCCGGCGCCGGGCCGCCGGGCCGCTGCTCGCCACGGGCACGCCGCTGCGCCCCCTGCGGGTCCTTGACGCCCCGGTCGACCCGCAGCCGCCGTGCGCCGGGCCCCTGCTCGCCGAGGTTGTCGTACGGATTGGACAGCGCGCACTTCTCCAGCGAGAGGCAGCCGCAGCCGATGCAGTCGGTCAGCCGGTCGCGCAGCTCCACGAGTTGGCTGATCCGCTCGTCCAGCTCAGAGCGCCACACCTCGGAGAGCCTGGCCCAGTCGGTGCGGGTGGGGGTGCGCTCGTCGGGCAGCTCCGCCAGCGCGTCACGGATCACCGCGAGCGGGATGCCGACCCGCTGCGCCGCCCGGACGAACGCGACCCGGCGCAGTGCGTCACGGCTGTAACGCCGCTGGTTGCCCGCCGTCCGGGTGCTGCTGATCAGCCCCTTGGACTCGTAGAAATGCAGTGCGGACACCGCGGCGCCGCTCCGCGCGGAGAGCTGGCCGACGGAGAGCTCATGAACCTTGTGGGGAAGCTGGGGCACGTGGCAACCCTAGAGCCTGTCCGGCCATTGACAGCGGGTGCTCGCACTCCGCATTCTGAGCAAGCGCTTAGTAAGCTTTTGGCCGGTGTGCGCCGGCGGCGGACAGATCCCGAGGAGGCAGACAAGAGATGGCAGAGCCCCGAGTGTTTGGATCGCTCGACGAACTGCGGGCCGCGGTCGGTGAGGAGCTGGGCACCAGCGACTGGCTGGAGGTCGACCAGAAGCGGATCGACCTGTTCGCGGAGGCCACCGGCGACCACCAGTGGATTCACGTGGACCAGGAGAAGGCCGCGGCCGGCCCCTTCGGCACCACCATCGCGCACGGCTATCTGACGCTGTCGCTGCTGCCCGCCCTCGTTCCGCAGCTGATGCGGGTCGACAACGTGAAGATGGGCATCAACTACGGCACCAACAAGGTGCGCTTCCCCGCCACCGTGCCGGTCGGCTCCCGGCTGCGGGCCACGGCCAGGATCGCGGAGGTGACCGAGGTGTCCGGCGGCGTCCAGCTCGCCACGGTCGTGACGATCGAACGCGAGGGCGGCGACAAGCCGGTCTGCGTCGCGGAGACGGTCAGCCGCTTCTATCTGTAGCGGGAGGGCCGGGCCGGGACACGGGGCGGCGAGCAGCGCCCGCGACAGCCGTAGAGTGCCCGGATGAGAGGACTACCGGGCCGGCGAGAAGCTCGACGTGGCCGAGTCCTGGATCGGCAGCGAGCGGCCCTTCCGGGAGACCGGCGTCGGGGCGACCTTGGGGTCCTTGTGGCTCTTCTGCATCGGGCTGGTCCTCTTGGCGGCCGGTGTCGCCACCACCCGCAAATGGGCGAAGAGCTTCAAGAAGTAGGGCCGGGCCCCGCCTGCGGGCGGCGCGCTAGGGGGTGTCGTTTGGATCAGGGCGGATCAGGGAGCGGGGTCTGGTGCGTGCGATCGCAAGGCGGAGGAGGGAGTCGACGCGGAGCGTCGGCGAGTGACGACAACGCGGCGAGCGTGCGTGCCAGACCCCGCGAGCCCGCCATGATCCGAACGACACCCCCTAGGCGGCCGGCGCACCCACCATGCGCAGGACGAGGTCGGCGTAGAGGGTGCCGACCTCGTCGGGGGTGCGGGGGCCGTCCGAGGTGAACCAGCGGGCGACGTCCACGCACAGCGACAGCACGGCGAGGGTGGTGCCCGGCACGTCGTCGGCCCGGAACTCCCCGCTGTCCGCGCCGTCCTGGATGATCTGCCGCAGCAACCGGTCGGTCCGGCGGCGCAGTCCGGCGATCTCGCTGTAGTGCTCGGGGCTCAGCGCCTGGAGTTCGTACTGGATGACCCGGGCGGTGGTGTGGTGCTCCGCGTGCCAGCGGGCGAAGGTGCGGACGGCGTCACGGAGCCGGTCGGCGGCGCTGCCCCCGGCCTCGGCCGCGGCGCCCATGATGCGCAGCGCCTTCTCGTGGCCGATGCCGCTGATGCGGTAGAGCAGCTCTTCCTTGGTCTTGTAGTGGATGTAGAGGGCGGCCGGGCTCATACCGGCGCGGCCGGCGATGTCACGGGTGGTGGTGGCGTGGTAGCCGCGTTCGGCGAAGGCCTCGACGGCGGCGCTCACCAGCCGTCGGGCGGCATCCGGGGTCACCCCGGCCCACTCCTCGTTCTCCTCTTTGGCCCGCTCCGCCGCCGCACCCATCGCGCACCCCGCTCCTCGACCCGCCAGGGACCCTCCTCTGACGGATCGAACACCATATCGCGCCGCTGAGCAAGCGCTTAGGCCCGTCGGGGTGCGGACGGCGGCCCCGCGGACATGCGGGTCAGAAGGCGGAGACCCCCGTCAGCGCCCGCCCGATGACCAGTTTCTGTATCTGGCTGGTGCCCTCGTACAGGGTCATCACCCGGGCGTCCCGCAGCAGCTTGCCGACCGGGTACTCGTCGATGTAGCCGTAGCCGCCGAACACCTGGAGGGCGTTGTTGGCGGCGCGCACCGCGGCCTCGGAGGCGAAGAGCTTGGCTTTCGACGCCGCGGTGGCGAACGGCTCACCGCGGTCGATCAGATCGGCGACCCTCCAGGTCAGCAGCCGCGCGGCGTCCACATCCACGGCGATGTCGCTGATCAGCTCCTGCACCAGCTGGTGCCGGGCTATGGGCTTGCCGAACTGCTCGCGCTCGCCCGCGTACCCGAGCGCGGCGTCCAGGGCGGCCTGGGCGATGCCGACACAGCCCGCCGCGACCGACATCCGCCCCTTGGCCAGCGCGGACATCGCGACCGAGAACCCCTTGCCCTCGGGGCCCAGCATCGCGGAGGCCGGGACCCGCACCCCGTCCAGCACCAGCTCCGCGGTGGCCTGGCCGCGCAGTCCCAGCTTCCCGTGGATCTCCCGCCGCTCCAGACCGGGACTGCCGGCCGGGACGAGGAAGGCGCTGATGCCCTGGTGGCCGGGGGCGCCGCCGGTGCGGGCGAAGAGCAGCACCACATCGGCCCAGGTCCCGTTGGTGATGAACATCTTGGTGCCGTCGATGACGTAATCGTCGCCATCACGGACCGCGCGGGTGGTGAGCTGCGCCGCGTCCGACCCGGTCCCCGGCTCCGTCAGGCCGAAGCAGCCGACCGCGTCGCCGGAGGTGAGCCGCGGCAGCCACGCCCGCTTCTGCTCCTCGTCGCCCCAGGCGGCGACGGTCTTGGCCACCAGCCCCAGGGATACCGAGACGATGCCGCGCACCGAGGAGTCCCCGCGGCCCAGTTCCTCGGTGACCAGGACGTAGGAGAGGTGGTCGCCGCCCGAACCGCCGTACTCCTCGGGGACGGTGAGGCCGAGGAAGCCGAGGTCGCCGAGCTTCTTGACGATGCCGCGGTCGACCTGTTCCGCGCGGTCCCAGGCGGTGGCGTACGGGGTGATCTCGCGGTCGGTGAAGTCCCTGGCGAGCTGCCGCACCGCGGTCTGCTCCGCACTGAGCTCCAGATCCATCTCGGGCCCCTCGTGAACGGGAAACAGTTAATTAGCACTGCTAGTTTTTGCTGGGAAGCCTCTACTATGTGCGTCATGGCCCGACCCCGCAAGCCCCTTCTGAGCCGCGAGCGCATCGTCTCCACGGCGCTGGCGCTCATCGACTCCGAGGGGCTGCCGGCGCTCTCCACCCGGCGCCTGGCGGCGGAGCTGGGTGTGAGCGGGCCGTCCCTCTACAACCACTTCACGACCAAGGACGAGATCCTCGACGCGGTGGCCGACACGGTCATCGCCCAGGTCGATGTGTCGACGTTCGCGACGGGCACCGACTGGCGCGCCGGGCTGCTGGACTGGGCCCGCTCCTACCGCGCGGCGCTCGCCGCCCATCCGCATGTCGTGCCGTTCCTCGCGCAGGGTCCCGGCCGCCGGCCGGCCGGCCTGAAGATGGCCGACGCGGCGTTCGGCGGGATGGTCGAGGCGGGCTGGCCCCCCGCCCAGGCCACCCGGGTCTGCGCCATGGTCCGCTACTTCGTGGCCGGTTCCGCGCTGGGCTCGTTCGCCCGCGGTTTCGTCGACGACCCGAGCGCCTACGACCCGGCCGACTACCCCCACCTCGGCCAGGCCCATCTGCTGGCGGAGCATCAACGCCAGGTGGACGAGGGCGCGTTCGAGTCGGGCCTCCAGGCGCTGGTCGACGGACTGGCTCTCCAGCACCCGGACCTCGTACCGCGGGAGGGGCACTGACGGCGGGGCGGGCCGGGGCCTTGGCGAGACGCCAGGGCACGCCGACCGCTCACCCCTTGGCGGCCGTCCCCTCCGTCCCACCGCCCGGCTCGCCCCCGCCGCCCGGTGTGCGGGCCGCCGTGGCGCGGCGGCTCAACAGCCGGATGGACACCAGGGCGATGACGGCCAGCGCCATGAGGTAGCCGGCCACCGCCATCGAGCTGCCGCTCGCCTCCAGGAGCAGCACCATCACGAAGGGCGCGAGCCCGCCGCCCAGGATCGCGCTGATCTGGTAGCCGAGCGAGGCGCCCGTGTAGCGCATCTCGGCGGTGAACAGCTCGGCGAACAGCGCGGCCTGCGGGCCGTACATGATGCTCAGGAAGCAGCTGCCGACGAAGGTGCCGACGCCCAGCCACACCAGCGACGCGGTGTCGATGAGCAGGAACATCGGCAGCACCCAGAGCAGCAGCCCGACGGCTCCCGCGGCATAGACCCGCAGCCGCCCGATCCGGTCGGAGAGGGCCGCGGCGGCCGGGATCAGCGCGAGCTGGGTGAGGCTGACCAGCAGCGAGACGGCCAGTACGGACGTGCGCCGCATCTCCAGCTCACGGGTGGCGTAGTCCAGGACGCCGGTGATGAGGATGTAGAAGGTGGCCGTGGTGACCGCGAACGAGCCGCCGGCCAGCAGGACCGTGCCGAGGTGGTGCCGCAGGATCTCGCGCAGCGGTGAACGGCGCGCAGCGGCGGCCCGTTCGGTGGCCGCCAGCTTCTCCTCCGCGGCCCGGAACGCGGGGGTCTCCTCGACCCGGGTGTGGATGTAGCGGGCGAGGACGAGCACCAGCACACCGACGAGGAACGGCAGCCGCCAGCCCCAGGTGCCGAACGACCGCTCGCTGGTCGCCGCACCGGCCAGCAGGAAGACGGAGTTGGCGGTCACCACCCCGAGCGGGACGCCGAGTTGCACCAGCGAGCCGTAGAGCCCGCGCTTGCCCTCGGGGGCGTATTCGGTGGCCATCAGCATCGCGCCGCCCCACTGGGCGCCGACCGCGAGGCCCTGGAGCAGCCGCAGCAGGACCAGCAGGACCGGCGCGGCCAGCCCGATGGTGTCGTAGGCGGGGAGCAGGCCGATGGCCGTGGTGGCCAGCCCCATGACGGTCAGCGCGAGCACCAGCATGGGCTTGCGGCCGCGCCGGTCCCCCAGCTGGCCGGCGAGCACCCCGCCGACGGGACGGGCCAGGAACCCCACCGCGAAGGTCGCGAAGGAGGCGAGCACCCCGGCCGCCGGGTTCCCCGAGGGGAAGAAGGCGGGACCGAGGACGAGCGCGGCGGCGATGCCGAAGACGAAGTAGTCGTACCACTCGACGGCGGAGGCGAGCGCCGCGGCGGTGGCGACTCTGCGACGGCTGCGGGCGGAGGGCTGATTGCCGGTGTTGCCGTGCGGTGCGGAGGGGGCCGGGTCCATGCGTGCACACTCCGAAAGGTGCGGGAAGGGCGGGGGGCGGCACCGTGATGCCGAGCGACCGTACCGACCAGCCGGTACGCCGTCAACGGACCACGCAGCGCGAGATCCGAGCACCGCCTGAACGCGGGGGCGGGGCCCGCCCCGAGCGCCCGTTTGCACCCCCTAGAACACCACCAGCGCCCGCCCGCCCTTCCCCGCCGGCATCGCGTCGAAGGCGGCCGGGATGTCGTCGAGGGTGATGCGGTCGGTGACCAGGGTGGAGAGGTCGAGGGCGCCGGAGCGGATGTGGGTGGCGATGAGGGGGAGGTCGCGGGCGGGGTCGGAGTTGCCGTAGACGCAGCCGGAGAGGGTGCGGCCGAAGTAGAAGAGTTCCAGGGCGGAGAAGGACACCTGCTGGTCCTGGCCGCCGATGCCGACGACCGTGGTGCGGCCGCCGCGTCGGGTCGCCGACCAGGCCGTACGGATGGTGTCGGCGCGGCCCACGCACTCCACGGCGACATCGGCGCCCAGGCCGCCGGTGAGCTTGCGGACGCGCTTGGCGGTGTCCTCGCCCGCCACCACGAACTCGGTGGCGCCCGCCGAGCGGGCCAGCTCCTCCTTCTCCGGCGAGACGTCCACGGCCACGACCGGTCCGGCGCCCGCGATCCGTGCCGCCTGGAGCGTGGCCAGACCGACCCCGCCCACGCCGAAGACGGCCACCGACTCCCCCGCGCGCACCCGCGCGCTGTGGTGCACGGCGCCCCAGCCGGTGAGCACCGCGCAGCCGAGCAGCGCGGCATCGGTGAGCGGCACCCCGTCCGGCAGCGGCAGCGCGGCCCGTGCGGAGACCACGGTCTCCTCGGCGAACACGGCGGTGCCCAGGCCGGGGTAGAGCTCGGTGGCGTCGTCGGCGCGCCTGGCGTACGGGGTGTTCGCGGCGAGGCCGGAGTGGGCGCACAGCCAGGGCTCGGCCAGTCCGCAGAAGTGGCAGTCGCCACAGGACGGCGCCCAGTTGAGGACGACCTGGTCGCCGGGGGCCACCGTGGTCACCTCGGGGCCGACCGCGGTGACGGTGCCCGCGCCCTCGTGCCCGAGGACGGCCGGGGCGGGCTGGCGCAGGGTGCCGTTGGACAGCGAGAGGTCGGAGTGGCAGACGCCGGCGGCGGCGAGCCGGATACGGACCTGGCCGGGGCCGGGCTCGGGCAGCTCGATCTCGGTGATCTGCAGGGGGGCGTTGACGGCGGGCAGTACGGCGGCGCGGACCACAGGGTCTCCTCGGAGCGCGGGGCGGCGGGCGGGAAAGGGGGCGGGCGAGCGGCGGGCCTCGCGGCGGCGGGGGACGCTGCTGGTCCCCCGCCACCCGGCCGGGTCAGAACTGGAGCGACTTGGTCTGGAGGTACTCGGCCAGGCCGTGCGGGCCCAGCTCCCGGCCGACGCCGGACTGCTTGTAACCGCCGAACGGGGCGAGGGGATTGAAGCGGCCGCCGTTGATGTCGACCTGCCCGGTGTGCAGACGACGGGCGAAGGCGACCGCCGTGGCCTCGTCGGCCGCCCAGACCGCGCCGGCCAGGCCGTAAATGGTCTCGTTGGCGATCCGGGCGGCGTCGTCCTCGTCCGTGTAGCTCAGGATCGACAGGACCGGGCCGAAGATCTCCTCCTGGGCGATGGTCATCTCGGGGGTGACGTCAGCGAAGACGGTCGGGGCGACGTAGTAGCCGGCGGCGGGGACGGGTGCCTCCGGGCCGCCGGCCACGACCCGCGCCCCCTCGGCGACGCCCCGCTCGATGTGGCCGCGCACCCGGTCCCGCTGGACGGCGTTGACCAGCGGGCCGATCCGCTCGCCGGGGACGTACTTCGCGGCGGCCGCGGCGGCCAGCTCCACCGCCTCGGCGTACCGGTCCCGGTGGACCAGCATCCGGGTCCAGGCGCTGCACGTCTGGCCGGAGTTGGCCATGACGTTGGCGACGCCGACCGCGACCGCCTTCGGCAGGTCGGCGCCGGGCAGGATGACATTGGCGGACTTGCCGCCCAGCTCCAGCGCCACCGGCTTGACCGCGGCGCCCGCGAGCGCCCCGATCCGCTTGCCGACGGCCGTCGAGCCGGTGAAGGAGACCAGGTCGACCCCGTCGTGCTCGGCGAGCGCCTGCCCGGCGACCGGGCCGAGGCCGGTGACGAGGTTGAAGACGCCGGCGGGTATCCCGGCCGCGTCGGCGCACTCCGCGAACAGCTGGGCGACCAGCGGGGTGTCCTCGGCGGGCTTGAGCACCACCGTGCAGCCGGCCGCGAGTGCCGGGGCGACCTTGGCGACGATCTGGTGGAGCGGGTAGTTCCACGGCGTGATCGCGCCGACCACGCCGACCGGTTCGTGCAGCACGGTCGAGTTGCCGAGGGTCTCCTCGAAGGGGTGCGTACGGGCGAGTTCGGCGTACGAGCCGCAGACCGCGACCGGGATGCCGGCGTGCACCGCCGTGCTGAAGGCGAGCGGCGACCCGAGTTCGGCGGTGACGGTCGCGGCCACCTCCTCGGCGCGGCCGGCGAGTTGCTCGCGCAGCGCGGCCAGCCGGTCCGCCCGCTCCCCGGGCGGGGTGGCGGCCCAGCCCGGCAGCGCGGCGCGGGCGGCCCGCACGGCGGCGTCCACGTCCTGCGCCGAGCCGGCCGGGACGGTGGCGATCACCTGCCCGTCGGCCGGGTCGACGACCTCGATCGTCCCGCTGCCCTCGGCGGGCCGCCAGCTTCCGTCGATGTACATCGCGTCGTGCTGCTTCACGTCGTGGTCCTCCCGCGCCGGCCGGATGGTCATCGCCCCTAAACTAGCGCCGGTAGTTTTGTTCGCGCCAGGGCGGCCGCCACACCCCTGGAGCGACGGTCACCACGAGCGGCGGGCCACCCCGGCCGCGCCCTCACCGTGTGACTCGCGCCCGGGAGCGCGACACCGCTCCAACCCATCCGCGCCGGCCACACCGTCACTCCCGTCCGAAAACGACTATTCCACGTTACGGAAAGGGACTGGTGGAGGTCGGCTTCGGGGTCCGGCATCGAGATCGTTCTGGACAAAGATCCCCCATTCCTGGAGAACGCATTTAGGAACCTTTAATGTTGCCCCCCGTCAGCATCTATACGGCTGTTGACTGCTATACGGGGCATCCTCAGACATCCACCGGATGGAACATCTTGCGGATGACTTGTCGGATTCGAACCAGGGGGACGAACAGCCGAGGCGGCCTGCCGCAGCACGCCCGGTCGCGTTGACTTCAGGCGGCTGAGCCTCTTGGCGAGAGGCGGAATCCTCTCTTCCTCAGCGGCTTTCTCCACGCCCTCTGTGCCGCGTGTTCCCGGGTGCGAACAGCCCGGGAACGCCGCACCCGTCCGCCAGGTATCGCCCCGCGGAAAGCCCAGATCAGAAAGGTGCACCCATGTCACATAACGCCAATGCGAGGGAGTTTCCCGTATTTCACGCAACGAGCGCTGCTCACGACACGAGAATCAGAGCGGGAAGAAGTTTATGATCAAGAACATCTACGCCACCGCACGTACCGTGGTACTCGGTACGGCAGCGGTGGCTCTCATCCTGACGTCCACCGGCCCGGCCTCAGCCGCTCCCGGTGAGCCCTCACCCTCCTTCTCGGGCCGTCCCGTTACGGACAGCTCCGCCGGGACATCCCTCACGGCGCCCCCGCAGCGGCCGGCCGCTCCCACGAAGAGGCCCGGGGCAGTCACGCCGAAGCCGGGGAAGGCGACGAAACCGGCCGCCCCGAAGGCTTCGACGCCCTCAGCCGACGGGCCGAGAGCGACTCCACAGGAGATCTCGGAAGCCAAGGCCGCCGAGGCGTACTGGACCCCGGAGCGCATAGCCATGGCCGTTCCGGCCAATCCCGACAAGGGGTCCGAGAAACAGAAGTCGTTGGGGGACATGATGAAGTCCTCGTCCCACTTCGACGACAGGGGCGTGGCGACCACCGGCGTCTTCCTCATCAGCCAGGACGACGACCCGCAGACCGACCCCGGTATGCGGGACCAGTTCTGCTCCGCCTCCTCCGTGGCGTCTCCGACGAAGTCACTGGTCATCTCCGCCGCTCACTGCCTCAACGACAACGACCGCTTCCGGAACCTCGCCTTCGCCCCCGGGTGGAAGGTGGACCCGAAGGACAAGCACAAGGGCATCGCCCCGTACGGCGTCTTTCCGATAAAGCCGGGGAAGATCTGGCTCGACGGACGCTATCTCTCTCAGGGGCCCGCCAAGGCTGACGACCTCGACTTCGCCTTTTTGAAGACCGGTCCGAACTCCAAGGGCCAGTTCCTGGAGAACGCCACGGGGATGGGCAACGAACTGACCACCCTCCCCGCCACCGGGAATCTGAACCAGAAGAACGTCACCCTGATCGGCTTCCCTGGTTCCGCCAAGTCTCCGCTGGTATGCCCCTCGACCCAGACGAAGGCATACGACGACCGATTCCTGGAGATCGCCTGTGACGGGTTCGCGCCGGGTGTGTCCGGCGGCCCGTTCCTGCGGAACTTCGACGGCAAGCGCGGCGACATCATCGGTGTCATCGGCGGCTACAAGACCGGCGGGAAGCTCGACAGCATCTCCTACTCCTCGCAGTTCGATGCCGATGTGGTGCGCCTGTACAACCAGGCGGTGAACGACTACCCGCCGGACCAGCCCTCGGGGATCGACGGGATGGGCGATGCCGGAATGTGGCGCCATGCCATGTCGGCCGCCACCGGTCAGTTCCACACCTCGTCGCAGAAGACGAAGGACGGCGACCTCGTCGTCAAGTGGTCGGACGGCGAGGTGACCCTCTACCCGGGCGACCAGTCCCAGGGGTTCTACACCGGCTGCACCGCGGGCCAGCCCTGCGAAACCCAACTGGCGAAGCCCAATAAGTTGTGGGCCGATTACGCGGACGTCATCACCGCCGGCGACTACACGGGCTCCAACGCCTACGACCTCATGGTCAAGTGGGTCGACGGTGAGGTCACGATCTACAAGGACATCGACGAGAAGACAAAACTGCCCGCCTCGTCCGACGAGCACCCCTCGAACGAGATCAAGGTGGCTGCTCCCGGCTCCACCTGGAAATTCGCCAAGGGCATCGCCACCGGCAAGTACGGCGGCAACGCGTGGGCCGACGACCTGGTGGTCCGCTGGGTGGACGGTGAGGTGACGAAGTACACCAACGTCGACGGCTCCGGCTTCCACGCGGAACAGAAACTCCTCGCCCCCAACGACTTGTGGAAGAACAACGCCTCGATCATTGCGGGCGGCGACTTCGACGGTTCCATCAACTCCGACTTCGACCTGTTCGTACGCTGGTCGGACGGTGAACTCACCCTCTACGAGGACCTGGGCGCCAACGGACTCAAGCAGGAAAACAAGATCAAGGGCCCGAACGACCTGTGGAAGCACTCACGCGTGATCGTCCCCGGGGAGTTCGGCGGGAACCTGTGGGAGGACGATGTCTTCGTCCGCTGGTCCGACGGCGAGGTATCCATCTACGGGAACACTCTGGCCGATGCCCTGGGGCGCGAATATCAACTTGTGCCTCCCCCGGCCGCGTTCGCTGTCGCACCTGGAAAGCGAGCCGGCAAAGAGTCATGTGACACTGAGTGCGGCCCCGGTCGCCTGCGCCGCTTGACCACGCGTTAGCCAGAATCCTTCGCACGCCGATGGCGGGAGCCTCCCAAGGGGCTCCCGCCATCGGCAAGACCACACTCCCGAGGTTCCCATGCGTCTGCGCCCACTCCACCACTTCGTCCCACTCGGCGCCGCCACAGTGTTACTCCTGTCCGGCTGCGCCGAAACGGCGCGGCCGGAGACCGCGGACCCGCACACCTCGTCGGCGAAGCCTTCCAAGACCCCCGAGGAGCGGAAGACCCCGGCACCGGACAGCGGCAAGCCATGGGAGCCCGACGACGCCATGCAACGCGCGGAGCGGGCTCTGGACGCCTACGAGGACGACGGCAGCGCGGCGAAACTCTCCGACTCCGGGTCCGCGCATCTTGCCGACGGAGTGCACAAGACCTTCCAGGCATCCGGGAAGCGGTGGTACCGCCTCGACCTCACCTGCGACACGAGCGGCGTGCGGGAACTCACCCTCACGCTGACCCGCGGCAGTGAGGAGCAGGCCTACGGAATCGGCTGCGGGGACCCCGAGGCCGATCAGTTCAACATCCCCCCGGGCGCCCCCTTCACGGTCCGCGTCGACGGGGTGCGGACCGGCAGCGGCCTCGTGATGTGGCGGCTGAACACCGTCGCCCGGGACAATGTGGACGGCTGTGACGACGACATCAAGGGCTGCGACGGCTGAACGGCGCACGTCCCGTACCTCTGCCGAGCTGCACCCGGGCCCTTCAGTTCCGCTCACCGCGCCTTGGAGGGCTTACGGCCTCTCGGAGCGGGCCCGCGGTCCCGTGGAGCGGGTCTGCGGACCACCGGCGCCCTTGCCCGCCCGTTTCGGTCCGGCCTCCTCCCTGGCCGCCGGCGGAGGCAACCCGCCCGCGCCGGACGCCCCTTGGCCGCCCGGCTCGCGGCCCGTGCGGGCGGCCAGTCCGGCGGAGGACAGGAGCAGCGCGCCGAGGAGGGCGAAGGGGGCGGCGGTGCCCGCGACTCCGGCGAGGAGTCCGGCGCCGGCCGGGGCGGCGACCTGGCCGAGGCGGTTGCCGGTGAGGCGGAGCGCCAGCGCCGTACTGCGCGCCCGCTCGGGGGCGGCCTGCACGACCGTCGTCATCGACAGCGGCTGGCCCACGCCGAGACAGAAGCCGAGGGCGAGCAGCATCGCGGCCAGCGCCCACACCGGTACCGGCAGCACCAGACCGCCGCACAGCACACCGGCCAGCGCACAGCTGACCACCATCAGCGCGGTGCGCCCCAGCCACCGGATCATCGGCGTCATCACCAGCCGGCAGGCGATGGTGGCCGCGGCCCGCAGGCTGAGCAGCAGGCCGACGGTGGTGGGGGCGATGGCGCGGTCCTCGCCGATGACGGGGAGGTAGGCGGTGAGGATGTCGGTGGCCGAGAGCACGGCCAGGCTCATGAAGATGCCGGCCGGTACGCCCCGGGTCCGCAGGATGCCGCGGACCGGGACCGGGGGGCCGGCCGCCGCGGCCGGGGTGCCGGACGGGGCGGTGCGGGCGCGCTGTTCGAGGCGCCAGAGGGAGACGTAGGAGACGGCGGCGACGGCGCCGGAGACCAGCAGGGCGGTGGCGCTCGTCGGGGCCATCCGGCCGTCGTGCTCGGAGATGACGAGTCCGGCGGCGGCCGGGCCGATCAGCTGGCCGAGGGAGGCGCCGATGGTGAAGTGGCCGAAGTTGCGGTCGCGGTCCTCGGGGGCGCTGCGGCGGGCGACGATCGACTGGGCGCCGATGACGAAGCAGAGGTGCCCCAGTCCCATCACCCCGCTCCAGGCGGCCATCGCGGGCAGCGATCCGGCCAGTCCGCTGAGCGCGCAGCCGCCGCTGATCAGCGCCACCCCGGCCACCAGCAGCGGGGCGCAGCGGCCGTGGTCGGTGCGGCGGCCGAGCGGCACGGCGACGAGCAGCGGCAGCAGGGCGTAGACGGCGGTGATGACGCCGACGGCCCGTTCGTCGGCGCCCAGTGCGAGGGCCCGGTAGGAGACGGCGGGCCTGGCCATGCTCACCGCTCCCTGCGCGAAGGAGAAGGTGACGACCAGACGCAGCAGCCAGCTCCTGCCGGGCCTCCGGGTGTCGGTGCCGGTCATCTAGATGATGCCGAAGAGCACACCGGCGCACAGGACCACGAGGGAGGTCAGGGCGGCCCATTTGACGGTGAACCTGGTGTGGTCGCCGAACTCGACCTTGGCCATCCCGACGAGGACGTAGACGGCGGGGACGAGCGGGCTGGACATGTGCAGGGCCTGGCCGACGAGGGAGGCGCGGGCGATCTCGATGGGCGCGACACCGTGGGCGGCGCCGGCCTCGGCGAGGATCGGCACGATGCCGAAGTAGAAGCCGTCGTTGGACATGAAGTAGGTCAGCGGGATGCTGAGGACGCCGGTGACGATGCCCATGTGCGGGCCGAGGGCGTCGGGGACGCCGCTGACCAGCCAGCGGGCCATGTGCTCGACCATGCCGGTGCCGGTGAGCACGCCGGTGAAGACGGCGGCGGCGAAGACCATGCCGGAGACGTTGAGCACGTTCTCGGCGTGCGCGGCGACCCGGGCCTTCTGGTCCTTCATGTGCGGGAAGTTGACGGTGAGCGCGAGGGCGGCGCCGAGCAGGAAGAGCACCGGGATCGGCAGCGTCTGCAGGATCAGCAGGGTGAGCAGCGCGAGGGTGAGCGCGGCGTTGAACCAGTAGAGCTTGGGGCGCAGGGTGGGGCGCCGCGGGTCCAGGACCTGGAGGCCGTCGTCCTCGTCGGCCTGCTCTCCGGAGCCGGCGGCCGGCGCGTCGTCGGCATCGGTGCCGCCGCCCGTACCGCCGGTGGCGCGCGGCGCGCTGCCCGCGCCGGTACCGCCGGTGCCCGCACCGACCAGGACCTGCTCGGTCTCCTGCTCCGGGACGGCCCCGTTCACCGGCCCGGTGTCGCCGAGGGTCAGGAGGCCGAGCCGCTTGCGCTCGCGCCGGCCGAGGGCGTACGCGAGGGCGAACACCGCGACCAGGCCGACGGCCAGGGCGGGGATCATCGGGACGAAGATGTCACCGGCGTCGAGCTTGAGCGCGGTGGCGGCGCGGGCGGTCGGACCGCCCCAAGGGAGGGTGTTCATCACGCCGTTGGCGGTGGCGGCGACACCGGTCATCACCACGAGGCTCATCTTCAGCCGCTTGTAGAGCGGGTAGAGCGCCGAGACGGTGATCATGAAGGTGGTGGAGCCGTCGCCGTCGAGCGAGACGATCGCGGCGAGCAGTGCCGTACCGACCACCACCCGCACCGGGTCGGCCTTGCAGAACCTCAGGATGCCGCGGACGACCGGGTCGAAGAGACCGACGTCGATCATCACCCCGAAGTAGATGATGGCGAACATCAGCATCGCGGCTGTGGGGGCCAGGTCACCGATGCCCTTGAGGACATAGTCGCCCAGGTGCGCGCCCTGTCCGACCAGGACGCAGAACAGCGCGGGGATGAGCACCAGCGCTGCCATCGGTGACATCTTCTTCATCATGATCAGCACCAGGAAGGCGGCGATCATGACGAATCCGAGGATTGTCAGCATTAGGGGTACCTCACGTTCGCCCTTGAACATCTGCCGGGGGTGGCGGTTCAGGCGACGTTAGGTCCCGCAAAGTTTTGTTAACAAGGCCTTGACGCGCGAGCAATACGAGCAAAACCCCAGGTCAATAGGGATCTCACCGGACGGGAGTGCGCACAACCGGCAGTCCGGACCGGCGCCGCCCCCACCGCGGCCCTCACCCCTCCCCGCCGTCCGCCCCGTCCAGATAGCGCGCCAGATACGCCCGCAGCAGCACCTTGGTCTCGGTGACGAGGGCCGGATCTCCGGCCGGATCGGTACGGAAGGCGAGCTGGAGCAGCGCGTCGGCCGTCTCGACGCCGACCAGGAAGGCGGTGCGCAGCCGTTCGTCGGCGGCGTCCAGACCGAGCGGGCCGGCGAAGAGGGCCAGCAGCCGGTCGGCGACCTCGTAGTTGGCCTGCCGGGTGGCGCTCGGGGCGGGCACGGTGAACTCGACCAGGGCGAAGCCCGGCACCGTCCGCTTCATGGCGAGGTACTCGTCAACCACCACGTCCGTCGCGTCGCGCCACCGGAGCGGGGTGTGCGCCGGTGCGGTGAGCCGGTCGGTGATGCGGTCCGCGTAGGCGTCGAGGTTGCGCCGGGCGAGGGCCTCGGCCATGGCGCGCTTGTTGGGGAAGAAGCGGTAGACGGAGCCGATCGGGACCCCGGCGCGGCCGGCCACGGCCCGGGTGCTCAGGTCCTCGTACCCGGTCTCCTCCAGCACTTCGGCGCAGGCGTCGAGGATGCGGGCCAGCCGCTGGGCGCTGCGCCGCTGGACGGGGGCGCGGCGCAGGGCGGCGGACGGCGGACCGGGGCGGGGCGTCGGCTGCTGCACCCGACCATCCTGCCCGCCACGGGAGACGGCGGCACATACGCGGCGACCCGACCGGGCCCGAGCCCGCAGCTTCTCCCCCACTCTCCACACCACTCAAGGAGGGGGACTCCATCAACAGGGCCGTGCCCCATCGTTGACGCCTCCCCACGGCAATCCTAAGGTCTTGCATAGGATTCCTTGAGCGGCGGGAGCACGCGATGACAGGCACGGGCAACGAGCAGGCGAGGAAGACGGCGGAAAGGCTGGAGTACCTCACCGGCTTCGGCAACGAGCACAGCTCGGAGGCCGTCCCCGGCGCGCTGCCGGCGGGCCGCAACTCCCCCCAGCGCGCACCGCTCGGCCTGTACACCGAGCAGCTCAGCGGCTCCGCGTTCACCGAACCGCGCGCCCACAACCACCGCTCCTGGCTCTACCGCATCCGCCCGTCGGCCGCGCATCCCCCGTTCGTCCGCGCCGAGCGGCACGCGGTCCGCTCCGCGCCGTTCACCGACTGCTTCCCCGACCCCAACCGGCTGCGCTGGAACCCGCTGCCCGAGCCCGCCGGCCCGACCGACTTCCTCGACGGCCTGTGGACCCTGGGCGGCAACGGCGACGCCACCCAGCGCACCGGTATGGCCGTCCACCTCTACAACGCCAACACCTCCATGGAACGGCGGGTGTTCGGCAACGCGGACGGCGAGCTGCTGATCGTGCCGGAACGGGGCGGGCTGCTGCTGCGCACCGAACTCGGCCTGCTGCACGCCGAACCGGGCGAGGTGGCGCTGATCCCGCGCGGCGTCCGCTTCCGCGTCGAGCTGCTGGACGCCGCGCCCGACGGCGGGCAGAGCCCGACCGCCCGCGGCTACGTCTGCGAGAACTACGGCCGCCCCTTCCAGCTCCCCGACCTCGGCCCGATCGGCGCCAACGGCCTGGCCAACCCCCGGGACTTCCGTGCCCCGGTCGCCGCCTACGAGGACGTCGAGGGCCCCGTCGAGGTCATCAACAAGTTCGGCGGCCACCTCTGGGCGGCCACCTACGACCACTCCCCGCTGGATGTCGTCGCCTGGCACGGCAACCACGCCCCGTACGTCTACGACCTGCACCGCTTCAACGTCATCGGCTCGATCAGCTACGACCACCCCGACCCGTCGATCTTCACCGTGCTCACCTCCCCCTCGGACACCCCGGGGCTGGCGGGCGTGGACTTCGTGGTCTTCGCACCGCGCTGGCTGGTCGGCGAGGACACCTTCCGGCCGCCCTACTTCCACCGCAACGTGATGACCGAGTACATGGGCCTGATCGAAGGGGCCTACGACGCCAAGGCGGAGGGCTTCGTACCGGGCGGCGGCTCCCTGCACAACATGATGTCGGCGCACGGGCCCGACCGCGAGACCTTCGACCGGGCCAGCGCCGCCGAGCTGCGGCCGCAGAAGATCGACGACGGTCTGGCCTTCATGTTCGAGACCCGCTGGCCGCTGACCCTCACCGAGCAGGCCCGGGACGCCGGACACCTCCAGCGTGGCTACGACGACGTATGGCAGGGTCTCCAGCGCCACTTCCGCCCGTGACACCGGGGAACACCTCGTGACCACCTTCGCTCCCGACTCGCTCGCCCTGAACCGCAAGCTGCCGCTCTGGTATCAGGTCTCGCAGTCGCTGCGCGCCTCCATACTGGGCCGCTCCCCGGAGGCGCCGCTGCGGCTGCCCACCGAGGACGCGCTCGCCGCGCACTACGGCGTGAGCGTGCTGACCATGCGCCAGGCCCTCAAGGAGCTGGAGACGGAGGGACTGATCAGCCGGCACCGGCGCCGTGGCACCTTCATCGAGCCCAGCGCCCGACGCGGGGCGCCGGTGCGGCTGCTGGGTTCCGTGGACGCGATCGTGGCCCAGCAGTCGGGCATGAGTACCGAACTGCTGGCACACGGCCGCACAGCGGTACCCCCCGAACTGGCCCAGTACTTCCCGGACATGACCGAGGTGACCGGCTTCACCCGGCTGCGCAGCGACGAGGAGACCGGCGAACCGACCAACCACGCGCGCAATTACGTCCGCCCCGAGGTCGCCGGGCGGATCGACCCGGCGGACCTGCTGCGCTGGCCGATGACGAAGGTGCTGAGGGACGCCGTGGGCGTCCGGATCAGCCGGATCACCGACACCGTCGAGTCACGGCTGGCCGACCCGGAGACCGCCCGCCTCCTCAAGGTCCCGCTCCTCAGCCCGATCCTCCACTACACGGGCGTCACCTACGACGAGGACGGCTGCGCCGTCGATGTCGCCCGCATCCACTACCGGGGCGACCGGTTCTCGTTCACGGTCACCCTGGAGGCGTGACCTCCCACGTTGTCGGCTGTCCCGCCGTGGTGGCCTCGCGCCGTTTCGGGTCCGCTGCGCGGGGCGTGGGTGCGGGTGGTGTTTGTGGCTGCCTGCGCCGTTGCGCCGGTCCGCTGCGCTTTGCCTCGGCCGATGCTTGTTCGTTTCCCGCCGTTGCGCCTGCGGCGGGCGGGTGGGTGTCGGGTGCGGTGACGGGCCTCCGGGGCAGGGTTTCCGGACTGCTTCGCTTTACGTCCACACACCAGGCCCCGGAGGCCCGTCACCGCACCCCGACAGCCCCGCGCAGCGGACCGGCCCGCCGCAGGCGCAACGGCGAGGAACAGGCAAGCATCACCTCAGCCCACGCCCCGCGCAGCGGAGCCGAAACCACGCGAGGCCCCCACGGCGGGAAAGCCGAAAACGTGGGAAGGCCTCAGATTCGCTCAAGGCTCCGCCCCGTGCTGCGGGGACCCAGGAGCGCCACGTCCAGACACAGCAGCAGCATCAGCAGCGCCGAGCCGGCGAAGACCGCCGCCGCCCCGAGGCTCGTCAGTACGGTCAGTGCGACGAACGGCAGGGCGACCGAGGTGAGGCGGGACAGTGAGTAGGCGATACCGATCGCACTGCTGCGCAGACCGGTCGGGAAGATCTCGGTCTGGTAGACGTGGAAGGCGTTGGAGAAGACGTTGCTGCACACCGTCAGCAGGAAGCCGAAGGTGACGACGGCCCAGGTGGCGGTGGCGAATCCGAAGGCCAGGCCGCAGGCGGCGATCCCGAGCGCGGAGGCGATGATCAGTGTCCGGCGCTCGATCCGGTCGATGAGCGGGATGGACAGCGCGGAGCCGAGCGGATAGCCGCAGAAGCTCAGCGCCGCGTACAGCAGCGAGTCGGTGACGGTGTGGCCCTTCGCGGTGAGCACCACCGGCGCCAGCGACGCGAAGCCGTAGTAGCCGACGGTCTGCAGCACCTGGAAGATCCACCACATGAGGGTGCGCCGCCGCTGCTCGCCCCGGAACATCTCCGCCAGGGGCACCTTCCGCTCCGGGACGGTCTCGGTTTCCGGTACGGACGGCAGGCTGCCGCCGCTCTCCCGGGCCACCCGCTCCTCGATCGCGGCCACGATCCGGTCGGCCTCCGCCTCGCGCCCCTGCACCGTCAGCCACCGTGGTGACTCCGGGAGCCGGCGCCGCATCACCTGGAGGAACGCGGCCCCCAGGGCGCCGGCGACCAGCAGCCAGCGCCAGCCCTCGATGCCGAACAGCTGGTGCGCGGCCACCAGTCGGGCACCGAGCAGCGCGGCGACCGGCACCCCGGCGAAGCCGAGGGTGTACGCCCAGGCGATGTAGCGGCCGCGCACCGCCCGGGGCAGGAACTCCGCGAGGCAGGTGTCCACCAGCACGAGTTCGGCGCCGAGCCCGAGACCGGACAGGAAACGCAGCACGAGCAGCCAGGTCAGGTTCGGGGCGGCGGCGCACAGCAGCGAGAAGAACGCGTACCCGGCCAGGTTGACGAGGAACATCCGGCGCCGCCCGAAGCGGTCGGCGAGCACCGACAGCACGTTCGCCCCGACGAACATGCCGAGGAAGCCGGAGGCGATCACCCATGACGTGGCGGTGTGCCCGAGGTGCCACCGTTCCGCGAGGGCCGCGGCCAGCACCCCACCGAGGAAGATCTCGTAGAGGTCGAAGAAGGCGCCGATCCCGACGACGAGGGTGAGGCGGCGGTGCCACCGGGTCGGCGGCAGCCGGTCCAGCCGTGCCGCGGCCCGGCCGCCGACCGGGGTTCCCCCGCGCCGTTCCGGCGTGGAGGAGGTGGTGTCCGTCATGACGGTCCTCCCCTGAGCAGGTCCCGGCGCACGGGGCGGAGCCGGTCCGCACCGCGTGGTCGGGCGTACGGCCAGGACCGTACTCCGTCAAGATCAGCAAGCGGAAGACCGCCTGTGTCCGTCCTGGAAGAGTGGTATGGCCTGCGGATTCGGTGCGGCCGCCGGGGCGCTGGATACCATGCCGGGGTCAACCGAACGGTCCGGGAGGGGCTCCGCGTGACGGCGAAGCAGGACGCGCCACGGCTGTCCGATCTCATGCCGTGGTCCGTGGCGCCGCTGCGGCTCGGCCGTTCCTGGGTGCGGGCGCCGGACCGGGCCACCCTGCGCGCCCGCTGGGCGGCGCTGGTGGCCGCCGAGGACGCGGCGGAACGCGAGCGGTTGTTCCGGCCGTCCCGGGCCCGGACCCTGCACTCCGCCGTCGGCCAGCTGCCGGGCCAGGCCACCCCGACCGGGCGGCTGTACCGGGCGGGCGGGCCCTGCCCGGAACCGGTGCGGATTCTGCACGGCCCGTTCGACCAGCAGTGGCTGCTGCCCGACCACCGGCTGATCGACGGTGCGCGCCCGGAGCTGTGGCGGGTCGCGGACGCACGGCAGTTGTTCGCGGTCGAGTGGGGGCAGGTACCGCAGCTGCCCGGCCCCGCCGTGACCTGCTCGGCGCTGCTGCCGGACGGACGGTCGCCGGGCGGCCGCCCCGGACGTATCCGCCCCCTCTACCGGCGGCCCGGCGGCCGGGAGCCGAACGTCGCCCCGGGCCTGCTCGCGCTGCTCGGCCGCCGCCTGGACCGCCCGGTGGCCCCGACGGACCTGCTCGCCTGGCTCGCCGCGAGCGCCCAGCACTCCCCCGACGGCTGCGCGGTCCCGCTCACCACCGACCCGGACCTCTGGGACCGCGGCGTCGCGCTCGGCGCACGGCTGCTGTGGCTCACCACCCGCGGCGCCCACGTACACGGGGCGGACGGCGGGCGGGCGGGCGAGCGGCCCCGGATGCCGGGCGGCCGGCGCCCGTACGTACGCTCCGCGCTGCCCGACCGCGGGCTGCCGGAGGCGCTCGGCTACGACCCGGAGGAGGAGGCGCTGCTCCTCGGCGGCGGCCGGATCTCGCCGGTGCCGCCGGGCGCCTGGGACGTCCACGCGGGCGGTGTCCGTGTCCTTGCGGCGTGGTACGCCGAGCGCACCGGCGCGGGAGCGGAACCGCCCGAGGCCGGTTCGCTGGCCGCGCTGCGCCCCGACGGCTGGCCGCAGGAGTGGACCTCGGAGCTGCTGGAGCTGATCACCGTACTGGCCCTGCTGGCCGAACTCCGCCCGCGGTGCGAGGAGTTGAGGCAGCGCACGGGAGACGCCCCGCAGGTGACCGCTGGTGAGCTGCGGGCGGCCGGCATCCTTCCGGCGCCGGTCTCCGCGCACCGCCCGGCCTCCGTCCTCGATCACCACGAGGAGGGCCCGGAGGGGCAGTTCGCCCTGCTGTAGTGCTCGGGCGGATACCTGGCCCACGGCCGTCGGACGGCGGCCCCGCACAGCAGAACACCCGTCGCGGCACGGGCGACGGGTGGTGGGGAGTGGTACGACCGGCCGGGTGGGGACGGGGCCGGGCGAAGGGGTGAGCGGGGCACGGCATCTCCGGGGCGAGGGTTCCCGCCCCGGCGAGCACACCGGTGTGGCACCGGCGCCCCGGGCCTGATGAACGATCGGACCGCGGTGCCGCGCCGGGACGGGGTGATCGCCCGGGATGCCGCTTTCAGCAGCGGATCAGCCGTGCCCGCCGAACAGCGAGCGCCGCAGCCTGCGCAGCGGTGCGAACAGCGACACCCTCGCGCCGCGGCCGTTCCTCGTACGCGAGTGATCGCGCGCGGTGAGCTCCTGCATCAGCGACGTCGCGCCCTCCACCTCACGATGCGGGATGGCGGGACCACCCAGTACCGCGAGATGACGGTCGAGACGCGCACTGGACGCGCTGCTCCGGCAGTTGATGGCAGGGACACGCGCCCTGCTACGCACTGTTATCTGTTCCATGACTCTCCCCACCCTATGAGGGCACCCGGCCCGGGCAGGGTAACCCTATCTCTCTCGGCGGACACGCGTGCAGACCGGTCACCGGATTCACCTGCCTCGCTCTGACGTTGACGAACACCATACGGAATGTCACGTACAAGGCGCGGAGCAGGGCGAGTTGAGCAACCGTCGGACATCCGGGCGCCACCCCGCGGGTCCCCCGGCGGACCGCCGGAGCGCACCGGGAGAGACCGGGATCACGGCCTCTCCCCGGCGCCCGGCGTACGGGTCGTCACGCAGCGGAGGCGAACACCGGCAGGTAGCCGCCGGACTGGCCGGCGGCGGTGGGGTGGTAGGACTCCAGGACGGGGAAGGTCACGCTGTGCAGCCAGGCGCTGCCGGAGCACAGCTCATGGCCGGAGAAGGTGGCGTTGACATCGGCGAAGGTGAAGCCGTGGTCGGCGGCCCGCTTGGCGGTGACGTCGTTGATGTGGTCGGCGGCGGCGTTGATCGCGGCCCGGGACTTCTCGGAGAGGCCGGCGATGCAGCTTCCGCCGAGCCTGTAGAAGCGCGGATAGCCCAGGACCACCACATGCGCGGCCGGGGCCTTCTCGGAGATGGCGTCGTACACCCCGTCGAGCCGGCCGGGCAGGGTGGTGGTGATGTAGCTCCTGGCCTGGGCGACCCGGGCCAGGCAGGCGCTCTCGCCCTGGAGCGCACAGGTCGTCATGGTGTCGGCGAATCCGGCGTCGTTGCCGCCGATGCTGATGCTCACCAGGCCGGTGGAGCCGCTGAGCGGTGCGAGCTGGCCGCTGAGAACATCACCCGTTCGGGCGCCGGAACAGGCGGTGAAGCGGAAGGACGAGGGGGAGTGCGCGGCGGCCCAGAGGGCCGGGTAGGCCTTGGTGCTGCGCTTGCAGGAACCGCTGCCACTGTCGTAGCTGCCGGCCCCGACGCCGGAGGAGTAGGAGTCGCCGAGGGCCACATAGCCCGTGGCGGTGGGGAGTTGGGCGGACGCGGCGGCGCTCGCGCCGGTGAGCGCGAGCGCCGTGGTGACGAAGAAGGCGGACGTCAAGGCCGCGAATCGGGACAGTCTCATGGAACCTCCCTTAGCAGGATCTCTGCCACATCTGTCGTAGCAAGACTCGCGGGTAGCCGGAAGTGTCCATGCCAAAAGTCATTCCGCGATTCACGGCAAATCCGCCGATCCGAGCGGATGTTCACCCTCCCCTCCCCGCCGCGACACCCGTCGCCGAGACCTCCCCGAGGGTGGCCCGATGCCGCCGCCGACCCGGCCGCCCTGTCCCGCCCGCGCTCTTGACGGCCGCTCACCCCTTCCCCTCCCCGTTCCCCTCCCCCTTCCCGTTCCGCTGCTGACGGCGGGCGAGGCCGGGTACGAGAAAGGCGGTGGCCGCCACGAAGACGGCCACCAGCAGGATCACCAGCGTCGGACGGGTCCCCAGTCCCAGCAGCCCGGCGCCGAGGAGACCGCCGGCGAACATCGCGGCGACCGAGAGCGTCCGGCGGCCCACGGCGTGGCTGCCGTACCCCAGCCGCGCGTCGTGCCCCACCCGCGACCCGCTGACCAGGGCCGTCATCGCCCGGGTCTCCACGGTCGTGGTGAGGTCGGCCGGCGCGGCCCGCATGGCGGTGACATTCCGCATGCCCATCGCCAGCGCCATCAGGCCGATGGCGACACCGCGCCGGCCCGGCGGCAGGCCCGGCGCCGGCCCCGACTCCCACGCCGCCACCGCGGCGGCGGCCAGCAGCGCCGCCTCCACGGTCAGCGCCGTCGGGAACCACCGGTACTCCCGTGCCGCCAGGGTGGACTCCATCCGCGCCCCGAGCGCCGCGCCCAGCACGAAGGCGCCGAGCGACACGATCGTCGTCACCACCGGGAGCCCGCCCTGCCCGGCGATACCGAAGCCGAGAAAGAGCAGGTTGCCGGTCTGGGTGGCGGTGAAGACCTGACCGAGCGCCAGAAAGCTGACGGCGTCGAGCATCCCGGTCGCCACGGTCAGACAGACCATGATCACCGTCAGGGGTGGTCCGCTCGGCGGCTCCACGGACGCGGCTCCTTCCGGCGGTCACCTCACCTCGCGGCACGTCCTCCCAGTCTCCGGACGGCGCGCCCGACGGTCCGTCATTGCGCCGTCTGTGGGCGGCCCGTCACCCTCAGCCCCCGGGCCCTGCACCGGCGCACGGCCGTCCCGCGCACCGTGCCGCCCGGCCGCGGGGAAACGCCGGGATAATCCGTGTACGAGGCGGGCCGCCGTGACGGATCATGACGGCATGTGTGCCGATCACGTCCAGCCGTCCGCCACGGAAGAGTCCCTTCCGCTCCGGCTGACCATGGACGACAGCGATTCGCCCGCCGATGTCGTCGACGCGCTCTTCCTGGGCCGGTTCGCCCAGGGCGAGCAGCCGTACTCCCGCAGCCGGTCCGTCGACCGGGTGCGGCCGGGGCTGACCCTGCTGCCACCCGGCGCCCGGGTGCTGCGCTCGGCGAAGGACGAGGACCGCAGCGCCGTCCTCGCCGAGGGCGAGGGCTTCACCCTGCTGGTCTCCCGCTGGAACCACGGCGCCGACGTGACGGTCACCGCCGTCACCGACGACCTCGCCGAGAAGGTGCTGGGACAGGCCGCCGACGGGGCGGAGGACGAACCGGAACCCCGGCCGGAGAACGTCCCGATGGGCTTCTGGTACTTCTCCCCGCGCCGCGGCCCCCACCGCACGTCCCGGCAGATCTCGGCGGCCACCTGGGAGGAGATCCGCCCCAACTACACGGCGCCGGTGGCCGAGGCGATGGACCGGCTGATGAAGGTGGCACCCGACGAGATCTCCGGCCGGCTGCTGTTGCTGCACGGCCCGCCGGGGACGGGCAAGACCTCCGCCCTGCGCACCCTGGCCCGCTCCTGGCGGGACTGGTGCCAGGTGGACTGCGTCCTGGACCCGGAGCGGCTCTTCAACGACGTCGGCTATCTCATGGACATCGCGATCGGCGAGGACGACAGCACCGGCAAGGGCCGCTGGCGGCTGCTGCTCCTGGAGGACTGCGACGAACTGATCCGCGGCGAGGCCAAACACGCCGCCGGGCAGGCCCTGTCGCGGCTGCTCAACCTGACGGACGGTCTGCTGGGCCAGGGCCGCAACGTCCTGGTAGGCGTCACCACCAACGAGGACCTGGAACGGATGCACCCCGCGGTGGTCCGCCCGGGCCGCTGCCTGGCCCGCATCGAGGTCGGCCCGCTCAGCCGCACCGAAGCGACCCGCTGGCTCGGCACCGACCAGGACATCTCCCGCGACGGCGCCACCCTCGCCGAACTCTACGCACTACGCCGCGGCACCCGCCCCGCCTCGGTCCCGCCCCAGGACTCGGGGGCGGATGCGGGGTTGTATCTGTGAGGTGTGGGTGAGCGGAGCGGGACGGGGTGGCGAGCGGAGCCACTCCCGGCCGGGTCCGGCGCAGTCAGCCACGACCGGCGCCGGCATTCCTCATTCCTCCTTGCCCCGTGAAGCAGGACAGCCCGGAGCACGGCAGACTTGTGCCTCGCTATGGCGGGCAGGAAGCAGGCGATGCGGCTGTCGCCCGAGGTGATTGTCGATGCGGCCGTGCGGATCGCTACGTGGGCGGAGCCGGCGGGCTGACCGGGAAGACACTTCCGTCCTTACTTCCCTGCCGGAAGCCTTCTGGCTCGCCGCCATACAAGCGGCTCCCACACAGGGCCGCCGACCGGCGAGCGGAGAGCAGCCGCACCTCTCCCCCTGAACCGCATTCCCTCATCCACCGCACACTCGTCATCGACACGTGCTGACCAGCCGCGGTGAACAAGCCCCCGGAACGGACGACTTCGGCGTCCAGACCAGTCCGCCCGTCTCGGGCCCCTCCCGTATGAAACGAGCAGGGAGAACCGACCATCGACGACCACGCCCTGACCTACGCCCCCGGCAGCAGGGCCAGTTACCGCAGCATCGATACCCAGCTGCTGGGCCTGATCCTGCTGCGCGTCGAGAAGAACCGCTGGCCGACCTGTTCAGCGAGCACATCTGGCGGCCCATGCGTGCGGCTCACCCCGCGACCTGGAACCCTCGACCGCGACGGCGGCATCGAGGAGGCCTTCTGCTGCGTCAACGCCACGAGCGGGGCTACTCCGCCCAGTGGTGGGCACCCTTCCGACGGCAACGGCAAGGACCGGGCGGCCATCGGCATCCACGGCCACTGGCCGAAGGGCGCCGGCGGCATGGTCGGTGCGCCGGCGACGTCTGCTTCGCCACACTCCGCCTCCACGAGTGCACCTTCCGCAGCGGTTTCTCTCGCGCCTGAGCCTGGTACTGCGGGGCTCCACCCGCCGCTCCTCCCTCCCCCAGATGCCGCCAAGGCACCGATTCCCAAGGACGGTCGCATGCTTCGATGCCGTCAAAGTCACCAGCTCACACCACGATGAATTCCTGGGGCTGGAGGAGTTCGATTGGACCGCCACCGTGCGGGTTGACTGGCGTCGGTAAGGGTGCAGAAGACACCTTCCACGCCTTCGGCGCGTTGTCGAGGGTTCCGCTTCGAGGCGTGGCCAGTCCGCAAATCTGGCAAACACGGGGAAATGTGGGCATCTCTCGGCAGTGATTCACTCATGGCGCATGCCGCCTACTAACGAGCACGACAATGCAGTTCAGGGGCACAGGGAGAACTCGGGAACACGCGCACTGATATGACCATGACAGCATCGCAGGGCGAGACCATGGTTCATTCCCATGCCCCTTTGGCATTCCCCTGCCACCGCCGGACGAAGTTCCAGCACATCTCCAACCAATGTGCCGATTTCGCACCACACTCTGGTGGCAGCGAGGTTCGGCAGCCGAGCGCTGCCTCGCGATGAACATTCGGCAGGCTGCCCCGTGACCTGACTGTGTCGGCGTGAGGCACCAATGACAACGGAGCAAGAGCGTCCCTTCATCAGTTGAATGTAGGGTCTTCGGACACGTAGGCCGATGTGACCGGCGCGCCGTATGCCAGAGCCAGCTGTAGGGGGGATCGATCCCGTGGGAGAGAAGTTCTCGGTCGATACTGGAGAGCTTGGTGACTTCATGAGAACGCTCAAAAAGGCTCATGAATCGCTTGACGGCGTGCGCAAGCTGATGAACCAGACGACGTCTGACCGGATGGGCACCGACGAGCTCGATGAAGCCTGCAACGACTTCCAGGAACACTGGAAGTACGGCTCCGAGCAGATCGCCGAGCAGACCAAGAAGCTCACCGAAGCGGTGAGTAAGACCAAGGAGAACTACGAAGAGGTCGAGCAGGCGCTGGAAGAGGCATTCAAGAAGGCCGCGGGCAAGGCGGGAGCGAAGTGACACAGTCATACCCCCACCTGGGCTTTAACCCCGTCCCCGGGAACGTCGCCGCCGTTTCGGCCCTGAAGTCGAAGCTGGCGTCCTCGGCGGAGACCCTGGCGAAGGCGCACGGCTTGGTGCAGCAGTTGCAGTCCGGCAACTCGTGGGAGGGCGACGCGGCTGTCGCCTTTCGTGAGGAGCTGGACGGTGCACTCCCGGACAACCTGAAGAAGGCCCACACCTCCCTGCTGAAGGCCGCGCACGCCCTGGACAGCTGGAGCCGCTCTCTGCACGGCTATCAGGGCGATGCGAAGAAGCTGGACAGCGAGGCGAAGGCCGCACAGGACAAGCTCGACGCGGCCAAGGACCGGGAGAAGAGCGCCAGCGGTAACCCTGACCTCAAGCTTGCGCACCAGACCTTCGACGACGAAGCGTCGCTGCAGAACGCACAGGCCCGGCTGGACAAGGCCACCACGGCGCTTAACGATGCACGAGACGCGGTCACCGACGCGCAGGACCATCTCTCATCCATCAAACGGCGCGCCCATGAGCTGGAGGGCGAGCACTCCTCCACGGCACGCGACAAGGCCACCCTGATCCGGGATGCGACGGACAAGCTGGCACCTGAGGAGCCAGGCTGGTTCGGCAAGGCCATGGACTGGCTGGACGACAACCTCACGGATGTGCTGGGCACGGTGGCCGCGATCGCCGGTCTCCTCGCACTGATCCTGAGCGGCCCCATCGGCGTGGCCTTCCTGTTGGTCGCCGCGACGGCGAGCGCGGCCACACTTGCCTCGCGTCTGTCGGACCCCGCCGTCCGTGCCTCTCTCTCGGACGGGTTCACCAAGGGCGAGTTCGACGCCGACTTCTGGAGCAATGCGGTGGGGGTGGCGGGGGACACGCTGGGCATGGTGCCCGGAGTGGGCGCCGTGGCGCGCGGCATCAACGGAGCGGCCCGCTCGGCCGGCGCGGCGGGCGAGGCCCTGTCCCTCACCGACCATCTGGCGAGCGCCGGAAGCAAGACGTGGCTCGCCGCGAACCGGATCTCCGCGGCCGAGAACCCCTTGACCGCCTGGGCGGTCAAGGGCGCCGCCAACCCGGAGAGGGCCGGGCAGATGATCGACATCGGTGTCGCCGGCGCCGGAGCCGCCACCGGCACGTACGGCACGGCGAAGGACCTGATCGACGCACTGGACAACGACACCGTCAACAATGTGGGCACTGGCATGGACGGCGCCCGGGCCGGCAGCTTCGACGGTGCCGGCAACGGATCTACTGCATTCAAGACGCTGAAGGTGCTGTTCAATGCCCGCCACTGACGAGATCATGGATGAGTTCGCCGTCGCCGGATCGGCGATGAGCGCCGAGTGCGACATCTGGTTTGCCCTGCCGCCCGGTTTCGTCGAGGTGCCGCTGGATCCCGTTTCGGACGCACCCGACACCGGGGCGACGGACGGTCTCGAGCTGCTCGCCGGACTGGTACCGGAGGAGCAGTACGAGTCGTTCCGCTCCAGCATGGATGAGGCGCGGGCGATGGGTGGCCTGCTGGCGCAGAACGGCACCGTCCACCTCTCGATGGGGATGCACCACGACGAGTCGGGCGACGTCTTGCACTCGGTGTTCCTGATCAACTGGGAAGAAATCCCCTGGGCTCCGCCGAAGCTCGCAGCGGCGAAGGCTGCCCTGGCTTCGTCGGGGGCGCGCGACGCCGAACTGGTCGACCTGCCGTGCGGCCCGGCGGCCGTGGTGGAGAGCCTGAACGAGCGGGAGGGACAGAAGGTCTTCGAGATGACCGGCTACCTCCCGCACCCCGACGGCCTCCGTGTTGCTGTGCTCGCGCTGAGCACGACGGCCGCATCCGACCATGCGCACTACCGTGACATGTTCTACGGCATCGCCCGCATGGTGAGCTTCGACAACCCACTTCCGCCGCAGCTGCGCGAGCAGGTGCCGGAGGCCCGGGAAGTCGCAGCCGCACGAGACGTGTTCGGCTGATCGGAGACTTGTGATGACGGAAGGGACGTCTCCAGTGCACGAAAAGACAGCCTGGGAGGACCCGGCCACCCGCCGGGCATGGCGCCGTACGGCGCTGTTCCGGTGTGCCGCCGTGCTGGGCTGGATGGCGGGCTTCCCCGCCTGGCTGTTCGCCGTCGTCATGACGCCGGCCTGGCTGCTGGTGGTGTGGATGCCGGTGCTGTTCGTCGGCATCTGGTACGCCCTGCTGGCGGCGGTCGCGGCCTCCTCCCTGATGGGGATGCGGCGCGTGCTGCGGGTCTATCCGTGGCAGGCGGGCATCGCCGAGGTCAGGTCGAAGAAGAACGGCAGCACCCAGTTCCTCGTGCCGAACCCGGAGCGGCCGGAGAAGACGGTGGGCCTCGGGTTCGGCGGGGTCATCGGGACGGGACGGCACTTCTGGGTGCGCGCGGTGAAGTCCGGGCAGGTCACCACCGCGTGGTTCGCCGGCGATCCCCGGTACCTGGGCGTCATGGCGACCCCCGGGCCGCGGAACCTCCTGCAGGTCGCCCAGCGGGAGGCGACGGACTCACGGATGTCCCCCCGCAAGCGGGGCGTCAGCCCCGGGGCGCGGGCGCTGGCGCGAGCCGCCGGAGCGCGGGTCGGGGAGGACTGACGCGGCGGCGGGCGGGTGATGTCCTGCCGGTGGATTCGGCACAGGGCCCCCGCCTCACCGCACCCTCCCCCGCGGCTTCAGTGCGACCGGTGGGAGTTCGGGGGCGGGCAGGCGGTCGCCGTCGTAGCCGTGGACGGCGCCGAAGCGGGAGCCCGTCGTCCAGTCGGTGCGGGCTTCCTCGATGTCCTGTTGGGAGCGGCCCACGAAGTTCCACCACATGACGATGTTCTCCTCGAACGGTTCGCCGCCGAGGAGCATCAGGGAGCTGTGGGAGTCGGCGCGCAGGGGCAACTCGGTGCGGCCGCAGCCGAGGTAGAGGAGGGCGCCGGGGGCCAGCCGGACGCCGTCGACCTCGCTCTCGCCGGAGATGGTCAGCGCCGCGTACTCGAAGTCGGGGTCGACCGGCAGGCGGGTGTCCGTGCCGGCGGTGAGGGTGAGGTCGGCGCCGACCAGCGGGGAGTAGGTGGTGCCGGGTGAGGTGGCGCCGGCGAGTTCGCCGAGGATGACGGTGGCGGAGAGCCCGCCGCCGTTGACCACCGGCAGGTCGGTGTGGTGCTCGAAGGACGGGGCCGTGTGGCGGTGTTCGCCGGGGAGTGCCACCCACAGCTGGGCGCCGTGCAGGAACGGGCCGTGGCCGTGTGGCGACTCCTCGGAGTGGGCGATGGCCCGGCCGGACGTCATCAGGCCCAGTTCCCGCGGCCGTACGGTCTGGAGGCTGCCGAGGCTGTCGCGGTGCAGCACCTCGCCCTCGTGCAGCCAGCTGACGGTCTGGAGCCCCATGTGCGGATGCGGCGGCACCTGCATCCCGGGCTCGGCGGCGATGTCGTCGGGGCCGTAGTGGTCGACGAAGCACCAGGCGCCGATCATCCGCCGGCCCAGGTTCGGCAGCAGTCGGCGGACGACGGTGCTCTCGCCGAGGGGAACCTGCTTCCCGGGCTGGACGTCGCGGACCGGGCCCGTACGGCCGGTGCCGCCGCAGAGGCTGGGCGCGGGTCTGAGGTCGAGGTTGCTCATGGCGCCACGATAGGCACGGCCGACGGTGCGGTCCGGGCAGGCGCACGACGCGCCGGGGGATGATGCCCCGTCATGCATACAGCTCGCGCAGCCGCACGGACAGGCAGGTCACACAGCCCTCCAGCTTCTCGAACTCGCTGATGTCCACGAGGACCGGCTCGTACCCCAGGTCGGCGAGGAGCTCCGCGCTGCGCGGCGCGCCGGCGGCCATCAGCAGCCTGCCGCCGCCGAGCAGCACGACATGGGCACCGGACTCCTCGGGGACGGGCAGGAAGCGGGGGAAGACGGCGGGGTCGTCGACCAGGGGCGGATGGCCGATGACGGTGCCGTCCGGGAGGGCGGTCACGGCGGACTTGAGGTGCAGTACGCGGCTCACCGGTACGGCGACCACGCGCGCGCCCAACGGCTCGAAGGCGGCCCGGAGTTGGCGGACGCCCTCGGCGTTGGTGCGGCCGCCGCGGCCCACGTAGACGGTGTCGCCGACCTTGAGGATGTCGCCGCCGTCCAGGGTGCCCGGCGCCCGGACCTCGTTGACGGAGCAGCCGAGCGCCTCGACGGCCGCGCGGGCGTCCGGGATCTCGGGGCGGCGCTGGCCGGCTCCGGGGCGGGCGAGCAGGGCGACGTTGCGGAACATGACCATGGTGTCCTCGACGAAGACCGCGTCGGGGCAGTCGTCGGCGGGGGCGACCTCGGTGGTGTGCCAGCCGTGGTCGCGGAGCACCTGGACGTAGGACTCCCACTGGCGCAGGGCGAGGGCGGAGTCGACCGGGCGCCGGTCTATGTGGGTGACCAGCCCCTCGGCGAGGCGGGGGCCGGGGCGGCGGACGAGCGCCTGCTTGCTGGGCATGCGGCTCCTTCGGGCGGTGGAGGTGGCTGGGGTGCGGTCAAGCAGGGGGCGGGTGCGGGGAGGCGGCCGGCTCGGGGGCGGTCCGGTGCCGGGCGGCGGGCAGGGGCCGGGGCGGCGGGCAGGGGCCGGGGCCGCCCCCGCCGGCACGGTCCGGCGGCGACTCTGCGGGCGCGGGTCAGGCGTCGGCCCCGTACGTCGCGCGCAGGGCGTTCTCGACGGCCGTGCGGGCGGCGTGGTGGTCGAGGCCGAGGCGGTGGGCGCGGCGGGCGTAGGTCTCGGCGGCCGCGGCGGCCTCCTTGTCGGCGGCCTCGCCGGCCGCGGCGATGAAGCTGCCGTTGCGGCCGCGGGTCTCGATCACGCCGTCGGTCTCCAGGGCGCGGTAGGCCTTGGCGACGGTGTTGGCGGCCAGGCCGAGGTCTTCGGCGAGGCCTCGGACGGTGGGGAGTTTGTAGCCGACCGGCAGGCCGCCGTCCCTGGCCTGATCCGCGATCTGGGTGCGTACCTGCTCGAACGGCGCGGCGTCCGCCGCCGGATCGATGGTGAGGGTCAAGTTCTGCGGGGACACGGTGGCGCTCCTGGTGCTGGTCGTGGGGCGGGCGGATGCGCGACGGCCCGTACCCCTGGGGAGTCCCCGGGGTGCGTGCGCGTACGCGTACCCGTCGGTGCGCGTGTTTGTCGCATCCATTGTGCGCCAGGAGCGCCCGCTGTGACGGGAGGTCCCGTCCGCCGGAAGGTCCGTCTCCCGGAAGGTCCCGTCGGCCGGGAGGTCTTGCCGCGCGGGAGGGGTCACGCCTCGGGGAGGGTCACAGCTCCAGGGTGGTGCCCGAGGTCCGCAGCCAGGCGTCGATGCCGAGGACGAGTTCGGCCCCGGGGCGGAGGCCGGGCGTCGCGGCGCGGGCGGTGGCTTCCGTGAGGGCGCCGGAGTCCAGCAGCGGCCGTACGGGCGCGGCGCGGTCGGCGGCCAGCTCCGTGAGTTCGCCGCGCAGCGCCTCCTGGTAGCGCGGGTCCTGGGTGCTGGGATAGGGGGACTTGACCCGGTCGGCCACCACGTCGGGCAGCACATCCCGCGTGGCGGCGCGCAGCAGCGACTTCTCCCGGCCGTCGAAGGTCTTCATCGACCAGGGGGTGTTGAAGACGTACTCGACGAGGCGGTGGTCGCAGAACGGCACGCGGACCTCCAGGCCGACGGCCATGCTCGCCCGGTCCTTGCGGTCGAGCAGGATCTGTACGAAGCGGGTCAGATGCAGATAGCTGATCTCGCGCATCCGGCGCTGGAGGCCGGTGTCGCTGTCCAGGCGGGGCACTTCGGCGAGCGCCTCGCGGTAGCGGCGCGAGGTGTGGCCGGGCAGGTCGAGCTTGGCCAGCAGGCCGCGGTCCAGCAGCACCTCGCGGGTGCCGTCGCCCCCGGCGAAGCGGCCGGAGAGGCCCGCCGCGATCCAGGGGAAGGTGTCGGCGTGGACGGCTCCGGGGTCGTGGAACCAGCGGTAGCCGCCGAAGACCTCGTCCGCGGACTCGCCGGACAGCGCGACCGTGGACCGCTCGCGGACGGCCCGGAACAGCAGGTAGAGGGAGGTGTCGCCGTCACCGAAGCCGTTGGGCAGATCGCGGGCGGTGAGCACCGCGGCGCGGTGGCCGGGGTCCGTCAGGGCGGCGGTGTCCAGGACGATGTCGTGGTGCTCGGAGCCCACGTGTGCGGCCAGGGCGTGGGCGTACGGCCCGTCGGGGGTGCCGCGCAGCTCGTCGGGCCGGAAGTTCTCGGTGTGGCCGGTGAAGTCGACGGCGAACGAGCGGACCGGGCCACGGCCCTGGGCGGTCAGCGCCCGGGCGGCGAGTGCGGTGAGGGCGGAGGAGTCCAGGCCGCCGGAGAGCAGGGTGCACAGCGGCACGTCGGCGATCAGCTGGCGGTCCACGATGTCATCGAGCAGGTCGCGGATGTGCGCGACGGTGGTGCCGAGGCCGTCGGTGTGCTCGCGGGCGGTGAGCGCCCAGTAGCGCCTGACGGTGAGGCCGCCGCGGCCGACCCGGACGAGATGGCCGGGGCGTACCTCGCGCATGCCCTTGTAGACGGCGTGGCCCGGGGTCTTGGTGAAGGTGATGAGTTCGGCGAGGCCCTCGGCGTCGACGGCGGGGCGGACGGAGGGGTGGGCGAGGATCGCCTTGGGCTCGGAGCCGAACAGCACCCCGTCGGGAGTGGGGTGGTAGTAGAGCGGTTTGATGCCCATCCGGTCGCGTATCAGCAGGAGTTGCTCGGTCCGCGGGTCCCAGAGCGCGAAGGCGTACATGCCGTTGAGGCGGTCGGCGAACGCCTCGCCCCACTGGAGGTAGGCGTGCAGCAGCACTTCGGTGTCGCTGCGGGTGCGGAAGGTGTGGCCCAGCCGCTCCAGTTCGGCGCGCAGCTCGCGGTGGTTGTACACCTCGCCGCTGTAGGTGGTGACGAGCAGGGTGCGGCCGTCGTGGGTGACGGTCATGGGCTGTGCGCCGCCGTCGAGGTCGATGACGGCGAGCCGGCGGTGGCCGAACGCGGCGTGGGTGTCGAGCCAGAGCCCGGCCGCGTCCGGGCCGCGGCAGGCCATCGTCCCGGTCATCGCCTCCAGGGTGGTGCGCTGCCCGGTGAGGTCGCTGTCGTAGGAGATCCATCCGGTGATTCCGCACATGCTCGCGGCTCCTCCTTCGTGGGCGGCGGACCGCGACGTCCAGGCGGCGGTCCGGCGGCACGCACCGTACGCCCGGGTAGTTGTAGCGGCCACTCAAACCGCCCCGGAGCGCCCGGAACGGGCCACGCGCACGCCGGATTCCGGAAAAGCGGCGGCAAACGGCGCCCCGTACAGCGGAAAAGAGGTGGCAAACGAGCACGGGAGGGACGGCCGGGGCGCCGCCCACCCGCAGGTTGATAACTCCACACGCAGTACTCTTCCCGAAGTGGTTTGAAGTCAGGACGGGACGACACCTGGAGTGGTGGCAATGGCGAGACGGAACGACCAGCGGCGTGCCGCCCTCGTCGATGCGGCGATCGAGGTGCTGGCCAGGGAAGGCGCCCGCGGCCTGACCTTCCGGGCGGTGGACACCGAGGCCGCGGTACCCGTCGGCACCGCGTCCAACTACTTCGCCAACCGCGACGACCTGCTCACCCAGGCCGGCGCCCGGGTCTATGAGCGGCTCCGGCCCGACGAGGCCACCATCGCCCGCCAGCAGGCGGCCGGCCGCGACCGGGACACCTATGTGGAGCTGATGCGTGAACTCGTCGGCCGCATCGCCTCCTTCCGCACCGGCTACCTCGCGCTGCTCGAACTCCGCCTGGAGGCCACCCGCCGCCCGGAACTGCGCCGGGTCCTCACCGAGCGGGTCCGGGCTGACGTCGACGCCAACGTCACCTACCACGAGGCCTCCGGCCTCCCCGGCGACGCCATGGCCGTCAAGCTGCTGATCCTGACGCTGAACTGGCTGATCGTCGAACAGCTCACCCTGCCGGACGTCTTCACGGAGGCCGAGCGGGAACAACTGGTGACGGCGGCGGTCGAGCGGATCGTGGCGGCCGAATAGGGGCGCCGGCGGGCCGCCTCGCGAGCGGCGCTCACGCCGTAGGGCGCGAGAGCCGCGCGGCCGGCCCGCCGTTCCCACCCGTGCGCCCTCAGCTCCAGGTCATGGTGATCGCCCGCTCGAAGTTGCGGTAGCCGGCGCGCCGGAAGGCGTGCGCCATCGGGAGGTTGCCGAGGTCCGTGGCCGCGCGGATGCGGGGGACGTGCTGCGCGGCGAGGATTCGGGTGCCCTCGGCGAGGAGGTCGTCGATGTAGCCGTTGCCGCGGTGTGCGGGCAGGACCCCGAGGTAGGCGATGACCGGGTGGTAGGAGTTGCGGGCCGGGATGACGAACCCCACCGGCTCGCCGTGGGGCAGGGTCGCGACGCGCCACCAGTCCCGCGGGCTGGTGTACCGCGCCAGTTCGTCCTCGTAGTGCCGGACGGCCGCTTCGTGCGCGGACATCCGGGTGAGGTCGTCACGGCCGTGTGCGTCCAGCGTCCCGTCCAGAACCGAGGCCATCAGTGCCACGAGTTCCTCGCTGTCGCGGACCGGCCGGAAGACGAGGCGTCCACTGGGCTCGGGAACGGGCGATTCCGGACGCCATTCCAGGCGCAGCCGTTCGACGAAGAGCCGGGCACCGGTTCGCTCCAGGACCGTCATGCGGTCTTCGACGGCTTGTCTCCGCACCGCGTCCGCACGCCAGTCCGGCGGGACGAAACGGCTGTACTCAGGGGGACGGGAACCGTGCGGGAGGGTGGCGGCCATCGCGGTCCGCAGAAGTCGCACCGCGATGTCCAGGTGAGCGGGGCCCGGGGCGCTGTCGTCGAGGTCGAGGACATCCAGGACGAGTGGTGGGTCACCGGCCGAGCGGCTCCACCAGGCCGCTCTGGCCAGCAGGCGGTCACCGCGCAGGGCGACCCACATCCACTCCGGCCGCCGTCGGCCGCCGGAGAGGTCGTCCGCCAGTTCCTCGTTGAGGACGTAGGGGAGTTGGGAGAAGAGGTCGAGTTCTTCGCGCCCGGTGAGGGGGCGCAGGGTCAGGTCGTTCGCTTTCACGGTCACGGCACGCTCCGGTGAAGGCGCCCCGTCCGCTCCGGGGTCAGAGACGGTCCGTCCCCCGGGAGGACACCAGCGCGTTGATCATGGGGATCACGGGCTTATCCCTCCTCTCGCTGTCACGGCCCCTCCGCCCTGGTGGCGGGGTCCAGCGGCCACATCTATCCGGTGGCGGCATCCGGCCGCAAACACTTTTCGATCGCCCTGCTTCCGGCGGCCTCGCCATCGGCGACGGCGCGCCGGGCCGGGCGTCGCCGTCCCCGGCGTGCCCCGAGGGGACGTTCAGCGGGCCGTCCGCTGAGCCGGTACCGGCCTACGGGGGAGGTCGGCTGTCAGCACATAGCGTTCGTCGGTCACCTCCTTGCCCCACAGTGCCGGGTCGTGCGTCAGGCTCTCCAGGTGCGTGCGCGCCGCCAACGGCTCGACGAGGGCGGTGAGTTCGGTGGCCGGGATGCCGATCGGGGCGGCCTCGCCCCAGCGGCCCTCCACCAGGACCAGCCGGCCGCCGGGGGTGAGCAGGCCGGCCCAGTGGCGCAGCGCGGCCGCGGGGTCGGGGAGGGCCCACAGGACGTGGCGTACCAGGACGACATCGAACCGGCGCTCTCCCACCGGTGGTTCGGCCGCGTCGCCGGTGACGAAGGCGGCGTCATGGCCCGCGAGCTTGGTGCGCGCCCGTGCGGTCATGCCCGGGGAGCGGTCGACGCCCAGGACGCGATGGCCCTGCTCGGCGGCGAGGAGGGACAGGCTTCCCGTGCCGCAGCCGAGGTCGAGGACGGCGGCGGGGCGGGACGGCAGCCAGGAGCGCAGCCGGGCGGCCCAGGCGGCACGGACGACGGGGTCGCGCAGGCCGTGGTCGGGCTCGTCGTCGAAGGAGGCGGCGGCCGCCTCCCAGTAGGCGGCGTCGGCGGTCGGCAGCGGTGACTCCCCCTCGGCGGCAGGTGGGTTGAGCGGTGCGGCAGGGAGCTGACGGGACGGGTCGGCGGGTGTGTCGATGCTCATGTGCCGATGGTGGCAGCACCCACTGACAACGGCGGCGGACACCGGTTCCGGGCCGGCCGCGCGGGCCGGCGGCGGGCGCCGGGGAGAGCGCCCGGCCAGGGTGAGGGGTTACCGTGGAGAGGCCGGTCGTGTGCGGCCGCGGCGCCGTGAGAGAGCGCCCGTCGCACGGTGGGACCGGCATTGGACCGGTCATATGTGTGCCTCCCAGAGCGGCCGTCTCTCCGGGGACGGCGTCTTCGACCTCACGCGGACGGCCGTGGTGATGGCCGATCGCGCGGGGGTGGCGCGGGGCTGGACGAGGGGGGCCGAGCGGCTGCTCGGCTATGCGGTGTCGGAGGCCGTCGGCAGGCCCCTGGCGGAGCTGTTCGCGGGGCTGGCCCCCGGGGCGCAGCAGAACGCCAGGTGGGAGTCCCGGCTGGCGGCGGCGGAGGGCTGGAGCGGGCTGGAGGCCGTACGGCACAAGGACGGCCACCGGCTCGACCTGGAGTTCCGGATACTGCCGCTGATGGTCGCCGAGGAGCACTCCACGCGCCTCGTCCTCGCCGCCGAGATGACCCAGACGCCCTGGTCAGGAGCGAGCCGCTCGTTCCTGGAGGGCATCTTGGGCATGTCGCCGATCGGCGTGGCCATGGTGAACCCCGATCTCCAGTTCGTGTGGCTGAACAACGCCCTGGAGGAGATGGGCGGCACCAGCCGCGAGCAGCGCCTCGGCAAGCGCCTGGGGGACATCCAGCCGGGCCTCGCCGTGGAGGCCATCGAGGCGGAGATGCGCAAGGTGCTGAGCACCGGCACCCCCTCGGTCGGCTACGAGTACCTGGGGCGCCCTCAGTCCGATCCGCAGCGCGAGCACGCCTACTCCACCTCGTTCTTCCGCCTGGAGGACGAGGCCGGGCAAGTGCTGGGTGTCTGCTACATGGTCCTCGACGTCACGGAGAGTTACCGGTCGCGGCAGCGGATGGCGCTGCTGAACCGGGCCGGTGAGCGCATCGGCAGCTCCCTGGACGTCTGGCGGACCGCCCAGGAACTCGCCGACTCGGCGGTTCCGGGGCTCGCCGACTTCGTCACCGTCGACCTGCTCGACGCGCTGCTCTCCGGGGAGGAGCCGGCGCCCGACCCGGTCGGTGCCGCGGATCTGCTGGCCATGCGCCGAGCGGGACAGCAGTCGGTGCGCGAGGGCTGCCCCGAGGCGGTGGTCACGATCGGGGAGGCGGCCGTCTACCCCGCGTCGGGGCCCGTCGTGCCGGGTCTCGTCGCGGGCGATTCCGCGCTCTTCCAGACGCTGGACCCGGCCGCGGGTGACCGGGCGGCCGACGACCCGCTCCGGATGGCACACCTGCGGGAGCTGGGCTTCCACTCGCTGATGGTGGTGCCGCTCCGGGCGCGCGGTGTCTTCCTGGGCGCTGCCACGTTCGCCCGCCGGCAGCACATCGGGCCGTTCCAGCCCGACGACCTGGTGCTCGCCGAGGAGTTCGTCACCCGCGCCGCGATGTCCATCGACAACGCCCGCCGGTACACCCGCGAGCACACCACGGCCCTCACCCTCCAGCACAGCCTGCTGCCGCACGACCTGCCCGAGCAGTGCGCGGTGGAGGCGGCCTACCGCTATCTGCCGGCCGACTCGCTCAGCGGCGTCGGCGGGGACTGGTTCGACGTGATCCCGCTGTCCGGTGCCCGGGTCGCGCTGGTGGTCGGCGACGTCGTCGGCCACGGGGTGCACGCCGCGGCCACCATGGGGCGGCTGCGGGCCGCGGTGCAGGCGCTCGCCGACCTGGACCTGTCCCCTGAGGAGGTGCTGGCGCACCTGGACGACATGCTCAACCGGGTCGCCCACGACGCCAACGCCGACGACGGTGTCCTCGGGGCCACCTGCCTGTACGCGGTCTACGACCCGGTCGGCTGCCGCTGCACGCTGGCCCGCGCCGGCCACCCCGCACCGCTGCTCATCACCCCCGGGGGCGACGGGCGGCTGCTGGAGCTGCCGACCGGGCCGCCGCTGGGGCTGGGCGGGATGCCCTTCGAATCCGTCGAACTGCCGCTGCCGGAGGGCAGTCTGCTGGCCCTCTACACCAACGGTCTGCTGCTGGGGAAGGCGCTCGACCTCGACGGGGGCATCACCCGGCTGCGCACCGCCCTGGCCGATCCGCAGGCCCCGCTGGAGGACCTCTGCGACACCGTGATCGGCGGTCTGCCGGGCGGCCGGCCGGTCGACGACGTGGCGTTGCTGCTGGCACGCACCCGGGCGCTGGCGCCGGCCCAGCTGGCGACCTGGGAGATCCCCGCCGACCCGTCCGCGGTCGGGCAGGCCCGCCGGTCCGCCGCCGCCCGGCTCACGGAGTGGGGCCTGGAGGACCTCGTCTTCCCCACCGAGCTGATCGTCAGCGAACTGGTCACCAACGCCATCCGGCACGCCTCCGGGCCGATCGGCCTGCGGATGATCCGGGCGCGTGCCCTGATCTGCGAGGTGTCGGACAGCAGCAGCACCTCCCCGCACCTCCGCCACGCGCGGACCACCGACGAGGGCGGCCGGGGCCTGTTCCTGATCGCCCGGTACGCCGAGCGCTGGGGCACCCGCTACACCCCCCAGGGAAAGATCATCTGGGCCGAGCAGCCACTGCGGTCGGCGCCCGGAGTCGTACCGGCACCCGACGTGGGCGCGCTCCTCGACGGCCTCGACGACCTCGGCGGCCCGGCCGACACCACCGGCACCGGCACCGAAGGCCACTGACGGCTCCTGCCGCCACGCACAACTCCCGCTGCCCGCACGGCCCGAGAGCCGCACGCGACACCGGCATCGACTCCCCCGGGACACACCGGCCACCGGTCCGGGCGCCGCTCGCCACCCGGCGATGCCCGTTTCCTCCCCGCCTGCATGAGGGCGCGCTTAGCGGCTCCTTAAAGCGACCATAAGGATCTTCAGGATCGCCCTTCAGCCCCCAAAACCGCTGTTCAGCGCGGCTAGCGTGCTTCTCGTAAGGCGGGTCGCAGACCGCCGGCGCCGGCACCGGGGGCGGCGCCGGCGTGCTGTGTCCCGACCCCCCACCGCTCCCCCGCCACCCCCGCTCGACGCACCTGATGAAGGAGACCCCCACCATGACCGCTCGTCGCAAGGCCACCGGAATCGCCCTGGCCGGTATCGCCCCGCTCGCGCTCACCGTGCTCACCGCGAGCCCGGCCGCCGCACACGGCTCGATGACGGACCCGGTCAGCCGGGTGTCGGCCTGCTACGCGGAGGGCCCCGAGAGTCCGGAGTCCGCGGCGTGCAAGGCTGCCGTGCAGGCGGGCGGGGCCCAGGCGTTCTACGACTGGAACGGCGTACGGGACGGCAACGCGGGCGGCCAGTCCCGGACCCGTATCCCGGACGGCAAGCTGTGCAGCGCCAACAGCCCCGAGTTCAAGGGCCTGGACCTGCCCCGCGCCGACTGGCCGTCGTCCCCGATGAAGGCGGGCAACCACACCTTCCGCTACAAGGGCACCGCGCCGCACGCGGGTTACTTCGAGCTGTACCTCACCAAGGACGGCTACGACCCGAAGAAGCCGCTGAAGTGGTCCGACCTGGAGTCGAAGCCGTTCGCGAAGGTCAGCGACCCGAAGATGGTCAACGGGGACTACGTCTTCGACGGCAAGGTGCCGGCGCGGTCCGGGCGCCACCTGATCTACAGCATCTGGCAGCGGTCGGACAGCCCCGAGGCCTTCTACACCTGCTCCGACGTCGTCTTCGGCAAGCAGGCCGGCGGTACCACCGCCAAGTCCGAGGCGGCGCCCGCGCCGACCGCCTCCGCGCCGAGCGAATCCCAGATCGAGGACGGCGCCTCCAAGTCGACCGTGGGCACGGGTCACCACGACGACGACTGCGGCACCACGCACCACAAGAACGGCGCCCGGCCGAAGTCCGCCGGCGCACCGGCCCACGCGGACGCTGCGGCGGCCAACGCCCCGCACGCCAACGGGAGTTCCGAGCCGGTCGACGGTCAGCGGCTGGCGGAGACCGGTAACGACAGCTCCACTGCTCCGCTCGCCGTCAGCGGCGCCGCCGTGCTCGCCCTGGGCGCCGGGGTCGTGTTCGCCACCACCCGCCGCAGGGCCTCCCGGCACCGCGCCTGAGTCCGGCACCCGGCCGCGTCCGGGAGGCGACGCCGTCCCCTTCGTCACGTCGGGGGCGGCGTCGCCCTGTCACGAGCCGTTCGGCGGCAGCGCCTCGATGATGTCGTTGGCGACATGCTGGTAGATGACCGAGCTGCGGCAGTCGACGACCTCCCGGCGCTTGAACACCTGGTCCATCAGCAGCGCGTGCAGCCGGTCGACGTCCGGGACCGCGACATGGACGAGGAAGTCGTCGCCGCCCGCGACGACATAGACGTTCAGCACCTCGGGCAGGGACGTCAGGAAGGCCTTGAAGCGCTCGATGACCTCGCGGTTCATCGGGCGGATGCGGACCGTGAGCAGCGCCTGGACCGGCCGGTTGAGGGCCCGCAGGTCCACGGTCGCGCGATAGCCGGTGATCACTCCCCGGGCGCGCAGGGCGCGGACCCGCTCCAGGCAGGTGGAGGGCGCGATGTCCAGCCGGCGGGCCAGGTCGCGGTTGGTCTGCCGTGCATCGCGCTGGAGTTCGCGGACAATCGCCGAATCAATGTCGTCCATGACCCCCATGGTGCCGCAGCTGCCGAATTATGTTCGGCGGGAACCCATTTTGATCAATCCAACGGTTACGTTCGGCGACTGTGACCGTACAACAGACATTGCTTCCCCCATCCGGACGACCGGATGTACGGCGGCTGGGCGTCGGCAGCGGTACCGCGCTGTGCGCCGGTGCCGTCCTCGGCCCCGGCGTCCTGACCCTGCCGTCCCTGGCCGCCGCCGCGGCCGGCCCCGCCTCGGTCCTGGCCTGGGTGGTCCTGCTCGCCCTGTGCGTACCGGTGGCCGCCTCGTTCGCGGCGCTCGGCGCACGGTTCCCCGACGGCGGCGGCGTGGCCACCTATGTGCACCGGGCGATCGGGCCGCGGGCGGCGGCCGTGGTGGGGTGGTGGTTCTACGGGGCGGTGCCGATCGGGGTGGTCTCGGCGGCCTGGATCGGCGGGAAGTACGCGGCCGGCGCGGCCGGTTGGGGCGGTACGGGCGCGGTCGTCGTGGCCGGTGTGGTGGTGGCGGTGGCGCTGGTCTCCAACGCGGTGGGCCTGCGGATGTCGGGCCGGGTGCAGCTGCTGCTCGGCGGGCTGCTGGCGGTGGTGCTGCTGGGCACGGTGCTGGCCGCCGCCCCTCAGGTGTCCGCCGCCCACTTCACCCCGTTCCTGCCCGGCGGCTGGACCTCGGTGGGGTCGGCGGCCGGGGTGCTGTTCTTCGCGTTCGCCGGCTGGGAGGCGGCCAGCCATCTGTCGGGCGAGTTCGCCGACCCCGGGCGGGACCTGCCGCGGGTGACGCGCCGTACGCTCGCCGTCATCACCGTGCTCTACCTGGGGCTCGCGGTGACCACGATCGGTGTGCTGGGGCCGGCCGCGGCCCGTACCGACACCCCGCTGACCGAGCTGCTCATCCGGAGTGTGGGCGGCGCCGCGCGGCCGGTGGCCGCCGTGGCGGCGCTCTTCCTGACCTTCGGCGCGGTCAACTCGTACCTGGCCGGGGCCTCCCGGCTGGGTGCGGCGCTCGCCCGGGACGGGGCGGCGCCGCGCGCGCTGGCCAAGGGCGGGGCACCGGGCGAGGTGCCGCGGCGGTCGCTGGCGGTGCTCGGCGGGGCGGCCGGGCTCGTGGGCGCGGCGGCGGGCCTCGGCGGCGCCGACCTGGATCTCCTGATGAGGGCCACCGCCACCTGTCTGGCGGCGGTGACCCTCGCCGGCCTGGCCGCCGCACTGGTGCTGCTGCCCCGCCGCACTCCCCTGTGGTGCGGCGGGTGCCTGAGCGCCCTGCTGACGGCGGCCGTGCTGGCCTTCTCCGGACGGCTGCTGCTGATCCCCGCGGGACTCGCCTGCGCGGCCGTCGGCTTCCTGACGCTGCGCCGCGTCACCCGGTGAGGCGGCACGGCGTCCGGACGGGGCGGCTCCGGCGGGCGGACCGGGCCACGGTGCCCGTACCGGCCCGTTCGTGCACGTCGCAGCCCCCCTCGCGCCCTTCCACAGCCGTCCGCACCCCGTTCTAGAGGCGCATCTCCAATATAGTGGAGAGTAACCTCCAGAACATGGCCAGGCCATCCCGGTTCGACACCGCGCAGCTCCTCGACGCCGCCGTACGGCTGGCGGCCGAGTCCGGGCCCTCGGGTGTCACCATGTCGGCGGTGGCGGCCGCCGTCGGCGCGCCCAGCGGCTCGCTCTACCACCGGTTCCCCGGCCGCACGGCGCTGCTCGCCGAGGTGTGGCTGCGCACCGTCGAGGGCTTCCAGGCGGGCTACTTCGAGGCCCTCGAATCCTCGGACGACCCGCGTGCCGGGGGCCGGGCCGCCGCCCGGCACGTCGTGGCGTGGAGCCGTGCGCACCCCGCCGAGGCGGCGCTGCTGCTGTACGGGGCCCGGGAGTTCGGGCGGGACGACTGGTCCGACGCGCATCTGGTGCGCGCGGAGGAGGGGAACATGCGGGTACGGGCCGCCCTGGCGGCGCTCGCGGGGGCGCTGGGGCTGCACGGCAGGGAGGGCTTCGACCGGGTGACGCTCGCCGCCGTCGACCTCCCGCTGTCGCTGGTGCGCCGCCATCTGCGTGGCGGCACACCGCTGCCCCCGCACGCCGAGGACCTGGCGGAGCGGTGCACCGAGGCCCTGCTGGCCATCGACTGACCGGCACCCCCGGTACGGAGCGCGGCCCGGCCCCGCCGGGGCGGCGGGCCGGGCCGGCTTCCGGTCAGTTCGACACGCAGGTGGTCGGGGTGGCGTGGGCCGGGTCGAGGGCGTTGGCCGTCTCGTGGAAGGCGATGCGGTCGACGAGACCGATGGCCACGTGCTCGGAGAGGTCGAGCGCGCACAGGTCCTGGACCACCACGTTGCGGACGTCGGGACCGTCGAGGAACGCGCTCCGGTAGGGCGTGACGACCTCGTCGTACTTGGTCGCGATCACCGTGTAGTGCACTCCGGGGAGGGTGTCACCGCCCTCGTTGAGGCGGTTGAGGACGTCGGAGCCGGCGATCTGGTCGGCCAGCCCGGGGGTCAGGTCGTGGAGGTACTTCCTGGCGCCGGGGAAGTGGTCGAGCAGACGGGTCAGACCGTTGAGATCGGTGCCGTGGTTGTCGGGGGCCAGCCCGACCAGCGTGTTCACCTTGCCCGCGCCGCCGTGGAACTTCAGGTACACCCGCGCCATCATGCCGCCCTGTGAGTGGCCGACGAGATCGGCCTTCCCGGTGCCGGTGGCGGCCAGCACCCGGTCGACGTAGGCGGCGAGCTGCCCGGCGGACGCGTCGACCGCGCCCAGGCCGTGGAAGAACGGGACGCCGGGCAGCTGGCCGTAGTCCAGGGAGAAGACGCAGTAGCCGCGGGCCACCAGGTAGGGCGCGAGGCCGAGCCAGTTGTCGACGGAGTTGCCGAGGGTGCCGTGCACCAGGATCACCGGCCGCGGGTGGGCGGCGGAGGGCTTGCAGGAGTAGTTGTTCCAACCGCTGCCGGCGGCGGTGCGGTGCGCCGCCTCCCCGGCCTGTGGGGTGGCGGAGGACGGGCGGGCGGCGGCAGCGGGGACGGTGGTGGCGCCGAATGCCAGGGCGAGGGCGGGCAGCAGGGTGAGCGTTCTTGACCAGCGCAGCTTCATACGATGCTCCTTGCGGGGTGAGGGGACTCCGAAGTGCTCGGTGAGCCGTTCACGCGATCCGGATCGCAAGGGCCAACGCAGTTGACTGACAAGTAAGTTACGGCTGGGTAAGCGCGGTGGACCAGCGGTGTGACGGTGAAGGAAGCGCCACACAACCCTCACCGGACGCCCGGGGTGCGGCGCACCGTTTCTGTGCCTGTATGACGCCCCGTCCGTCGCGGCCGGGGCGGCTGTCAGTGCCGTCCCGTAGAGTCGTCAACTGCTCGACCGGGAACGTGACATGAGGGGGATCACCGATGGAGACGGCCGGAACGGCGGACCTGACCGGGATCGTGGAGATCGAGTCGCCGGCGGAGCTGCGCGAGCTGCTCGGTGAGCCCAGCGCCCACGCGGCGCACAAGACCCGCCACCGGCTGCACGACCTCGACCGCCAGTGGCTGGCCCGCTCGCCGTTCTGCGTGATAGCCACCGCGGACGCGCAGGGCAGGTGCGACGCCTCCCCCAAGGGCGACCCCGCGGGCTTCACCCACGTCCTGGACGACACCACCCTCGTGATCCCGGACCGCCCCGGCAACAAGCGCGTGGACGGCTGGATGAACGTCCTCGCCAATCCGCAGGTCGGGCTGAACTACCTCCTCCCGGGGCGCGGTGACACCCTGCGCATCAACGGCCGCGCCCGGCTGCTGCGCGACGCCCCGTTCTTCGACGAGCTGGTCGTCAAGAACCATCGCCCGCGGCTGGCGCTCCTGGTGGAGGTCGAGGAGGTCTTCTACCACTGCTCCAAGGCGTTCCTGCGCTCGGAGCTGTGGAAGCCGGAGACCTGGCAGCCGGACGCGCTGCCCTCACGGGCCCGGATCGTCAAGGGCCTCGAGGCCCAGGACATGCCGCTGGAGGAGCTGGAGCGGCACTACGGCCCCCAGTACGCGGAGCGGCTCTACGGCTGAGGCCCGGGGGCGCCGGGGCCGGAGGGCTTCGCGCCCGGGGGCGGTGGGGTGCGGGCGGTCCGGCCGAGGGTCGCAGCGGGCCGTACGCTCGCGGGCCCGAAGCGTGCCCTGGCCCGGTCGACGGCGGCCTCGATGCGGTGCGCCTTGTCGTCGGACGGGTCGAAGGTCAGCTGCCGCACGGCGCGTTCGGCGCGGCACAGATCCTCCGCGCGCAGCGCCACGGACCGCACCCGCGCCCGCTGCAGCCCGAGCGCGGCATGCAGCGCGTAGGCCGCCTCGGTCAGCGCGGGCCCGTGCGCGGTCGGCCCGTCCAGGCGCCGGGTGCGGGTCGTGGTGGAGCGGTCGGCGTAGCGGACGGTGAGGGTGAGCGCGCGGGCCACCTGCCCGCTCCCGCGCATCCGCGCCCCCAGGCCGTCGGCGAGCGAGAGCAGCGCCCGGCGGCGCCGGGCCGGGTCCAACTCGTCGTGGGCGAAGCGGTGTTCGGAGCCCATCGAGCGGGCCGCCGCGTTGGGTGTCACCGGCGTCGGGTCGATACCGCGGGCCCGCTCGTACACGATCCGGCCCGTCCGGGCGCCGAGGATGCGCTGGAGTGTCGCGGGCGGTGCGGCGGCGATCCGGCCGATGCTGTCGAGCCCGTAGGCGCTCAGGGCGCGCGCGGTCGCCGGACCGACGCCGTGCAGCGCCGAGACCGGCCGGCGGTCGAGGAACGCGGCGACGGTGCCGGTGTCGTCGGGGACGGCCCGGATCTCCCCGGGCGCCGCCCCCTGCGCCGCCATCCGGGCGAGCAGCGGGTTGGCGCCGATCCCGATCGTGCACCGCACGCCGTGCCAGGCCAGGGCGCGCAGCCGCACCAGCTCGGCGAGGCCCGCCGCGTCCCGGTCGAAGTAGCGCAGCGCACCGCGGACGTCCGCCAGTGCGGCGTCCGGCGGCAGCGCCTCGACCACCGGGGTGAACCGCCCCAGCAGACCCAGCAGTTGCTCGAAGCACCCGGCGCTCACGGGGGTGCCGTCGGCGGTCCGGAACCGTATGTGGAGCAGGCCCGGCCGCCGCGGGGCACCGGAGGCGTCCGGCGGTGCGGCGGGGGGCCGCGGCGCGGGGGTCATCCCGCGCTCCCCGGGCTGGAGTGCCACAGCTTCCGGCCGGTGGCGGCGCGTTCGCCGGGCGGCTGGAGGTCGGCCCACGGGTGCATCTCGTAGCCGGTCTCCAGCCGGATGGTGCGGCCCGGGGCGGCGGCCGGCTCGGGCTCCCGGTCCGCACCGGGCTCCTGGCCCGGCCCCCGGCCCGGCTTCGCCGCGTCCGACCCCGCCGCGTCCGACCCCGCCGCGTCCGGCCCCGCCTCCGGGGTGTCCCCCGTGGCCGCCCCCGTGTCCGGCTCCGCCGCGAGCCGGGCGGCGACCGCCTCCAGCCCGCCCTCGCGGCGCAGTTCGACCAGCTCGGCGAGGTTCCAGGCGGCGGCGCCGACCACGCTGAGGCTGCGCGGGCCGCGCCGCTGGACCGTGCCGCGCACCAGCAGCAGCCAGGAGTGGAAGACCGTGTGCGCACAGGCCGCGTGGCTGTCGTCGAAGAAGGCGCAGTCGACCAGCCCGGTGCTGTCGTCCAGGGTGGTGAAGATGACCCGGCGGCCGGAGCGGATCGGCGGTGTCTGGGTGGCCGCCTTGGCCCCGGCGACCAGCACCGTCTCACCGTGCCGGGCGTCGCGCAGCAGCCGGGCCGGCAGCGCGCCCAGCTCGGCGAGGAACTCCCGGTGGTCGGCCATCAGATGGCGGGAGGCGTCCATGCCGAGGACGCCCAGCTCGGCGCTGAGCCGTTCGACGTCATCGAGGTCGGGCAGCCCGGCCGGCTCGACCGCGTCGACGGGTTCCGCGTCCGCCCCGTCGAGGGTCCGGCCGGGCAGCGTCAGCTGGCCGCCGGGCGCCCGCCGTCCCTGGTGGTGCAGCTCGGCGAGGTACAGCAGCAGGTCCCGGCGGTTCGCCCCGAAGGCGTCCAACGCGCCCACCCGGGCGAGGCGTTCGGCCACCGGGCGGCTCGGCCTGGCCCGCTGCCACAGGTCCTGCAGCGAGCGGTAGGGCTGCCCGGCCTCGATCCGCCGCGCCTCGGCCTCGCTCATCCCGTGCACATCGCAGAGCGCGAGCCGCAGCCCCCAGACCGCGGAGCGGTCCCCCCGGCCGTCACCACCGGAACCCACACCGGAGCCCGCACCGGACACCAGTTCGATTCGGTGAGCGACCGCCGAGCGGTTCACATCCAGCGGCAGCACCGGCACCCCGCGCCGCCGTGCGTCCGCGAGCAGCAGCCGCTTCGGGTACATCCCCGGGTCGTGGGTGAGCAGCCCGGCGTAGAAGGCCGCGGGATGGTGCGCCTTGAGCCAGGCGGACTGGTACGTGGGCACCGCGAAGGCCACCGCGTGCGCCTTGCAGAAGCCGTACGAGCCGAAGGCCTCGACGATCTCCCAGGTGCGCGCGATCACGTCGGGCGCGTACCCGCGCCGCTCGGCGCACTGCGCGAACCAGGCACGCACCCGGCCCTGCAGCTCCGGGTGGGACAGCGCGCGCCGCTTCTCGTCCGCCTCGTCCCGCGCACAGCCCGTGATGATCCGCAGCAGCTCGATGATCTGCTCGTGGAACACCACCACCCCGTAGGTCTCGCGCAGCGGCTCCTCCAGGTCGGGGTGCGGATAGCGGACCGGCTTCCGGCCGTGCCGGGCCTCGACGAAGGGCCGCACCATGTCGGCGGCGACCGGCCCCGGCCGGAAGAGGGAGATGTCGACGACCAGGTCGTGAAAGGTGGCGGGCTGCAGCCTGCCGACCAGGTCGCGCTGGCCCGGTGACTCGATCTGGAAGCAGCCGAGCGTCTCGGTCGAGCGGATCAGGTCGTAGGTCGCGTCGTCGCCGGGCGGCACCTGCGCGGGGTCGTCGAGATCGATCCGGCGCCCGGTGGCCCGGCCGATCTCGGCGACCGCGTGCGCCATCGCGGACTGCATCCGCACGCCCAGCACATCGAGCTTGAGCAGCCCCAGGTCCTCCACGTCCTCCTTGTCGAACTGGGACATGGCGAAGCTCTCGCCGCTGGTGGGCACGACGGGCGTGCGGTCCAGCAGCGTGGCGTCCGAGAGCAGCACCCCGCACGGGTGCATGGCGATCCCGCGCGGCAGCGCGTCCAGCGCCTCGACCAGCGGCCACAGCTGCTCCCCGCCGGCCTCCCGCACCCCGCGCAGCTCCGGCAGCTCGGCCAGCGCCGCCCGCGCGTCCCGGGCGCGGATGTGCGGGAAGGCCTTGGCCAGCCGGTCCACCCGCGCCGGGTCCATGCCCAGGGCGGCACCCACGTCCCGTACGGCGTGCCGTACGCGATAGGTCTCGGGCATCGAGACGGTGGCCACCCGCTCCGCGCCGAACCGGTCGAAGATCGCGCGGTAGACCTCCAGCCGGCGGGCGGACTCGACGTCGATGTCGATGTCCGGCAGCGCCTCCCGCCGCTCGGACAGGAACCGCTCCATCAGCAGCCCGTGCTCGACCGGGTCGGCGTGCGCGATGCCCAGGAGGTGGTTGACCAGGGACCCGGCGCCTGACCCGCGGGCCGCGACCCGGATGCCCATCTTCCGTATGTCGTCCACGACCTGAGCGACCGTCAGGAAGTACGAGGGGAAGCCGAGCCGTTCGATCGTGCGCAGTTCGTCGTGCAGCCGCGCCCAGCGCACACGGTCGTGGTCGTGGCCGCGCAGCACCATCCCGGCGGCGCAGCGCGAGCGCAGCACCCGGGCGGCGGTGCGGTGGCCCGCGCCGACCAGCCGCGGCTCGGGGAAGTGGACACGGCCCAGCCCGATGTCGTCCTGCGGGTCGACCAGGCACTCCCCGGCGGCCTCCTCGGTCATGGCGAGCAGCCGGTGCGCCAGGTCGCGCCGGAAGCCGGCCGCCTCGGCGATCCGCTCGGCGGTGTGGCTCATCGTGGCGCCGTCCTTGAGCCAGCGCTCCCCGCTGTCCCACGCCTCGGGGCGGCGCCGGTCCACCGGCACCAGCCGGCGGGCGGAGTCCAGGACGTCGGCGACCGGGCCCTGACCGGGGTCGGCGTAGCGGACCGCGTTGGTCAGGACGGCGCGGAGGCCCTGGTCGACGGCGAAGCCGAGGGTGCGGGCGGCCAGCCGCGGGGAGCCGGGTCCGCTGCCGGACCGGCCGTGGTCGACGACCTCCAGGCGCAGCGCCTCGCCGTACAGCTCGCGCCAGGGGGCGATCAGCCGGGTGGCGCGGTCCGGGCGGCCGGCGGCCAGCGCCCGGCCGACCTCGGAGTCCGGTCCGAGCAGCACGGTCAGTCCGTCCGTGACGGATTCCAGGGCGCTCCACGGGAGGACGGGCTGCTCGCCCTGCCCGGCGTGGGCGGCCGAGACCAGCCGGCACAGGGCGGCCCAGCCGGCCGCCCCGTCGCGGGCCAGGAAGACGGCGCGGGCGGCGGACTCGTCGAGGAAGGCGCCGCCGCGCACCGGGGTGCGGCGGCGTGCGGTGGGCGTGGGTGCCGCCTCCCGTTCCGCCACGGCGAGTTCGCTGCCGAACAGCGGGCGGACACCGGCGTCGGCCGCGGCCTTGGCGAACCGTACGGCACCGGAGAGCCCGTCCCGGTCGGTCAGGGCGAGGGCGTCCATCCCCCGCTCGGCGGCCCGCTCGGCGAGCCGCTCCGGGTGGGAGGCGCCGTAGCGCAGGGAGAACCCCGAAGCGGTGTGCAGATGCGTGAACCCGGGCATCCGCACCTCCTGCACCTCACCCGCCCCCGGCTGACCTTGCGTCCCCCGTTCCTCCTCTCCACCATAACCCGCTCATCGAACATTCGTACGAAGACGTGCCGAGGGGCCGCCCACCGGTCCGCCGATCAGCCGCACCGATCTGCGGACCTCTGTCGCCAACCGGAAGATAAGGGCACCAAAGCACCGGACCGGCCGCCGACGTGTGGCGAGGAGCGAGGCATGGCCACGACGGACGACGGCACCCGCACCACCTTCCTCGGGGAGGTGAAGAGCGCGGTGACGCCCCACGCCTCGCTGCTGGTGCTCGGCGTCCTGGGGCTGATGATCGCGTTCATCACGTCGTACACCGGCGCCTTCCACCACCCCGAACCGGACGGTGTGCCACTCGGCGTCGTCGCCCCCGCGCAGACCAGGGCACAGCTGGTGGCCAAGCTGGACCGGCTGCCCGGCTCTCCCCTGGACGCGCGCCCGGTGCCCTCCGAACGGGCCGCCCGGCAGCGGATCGCGGACCGGACCCTCGACGGCGCGCTGATCGTCGACCCGCGGGGGAACACCGACCGGCTGCTGGTCGCCAGTGGCGGCGGCGCCTCCCTCTCCCAGGCGGTCGACCAGGTCGTCCGCGCCGCCGAGAAGGCCGGACACCGCACCGTGCGCACGGTCGACGTACTCCCCGCCGCCCCGGGCGACGGCCGCAGCCTGTCGTCCTTCTACCTCGTCGTCGGCTGGTGCGTGGGCGGCTATCTGTGCGCCGCGATCCTCGCGATCAGCGCCGGGGCACGCCCCTCGAACGGGCACCGGGCGGTCATCCGGCTGGCCGCGCTGGCGGTGTACGCGCTCGCCGCCGGGCTGGCCGGGACGATCATCGTCGGGCCGGTCCTCGGCGCACTGCCCGGCACCTTCCTCGGGCTGTGGGGCCTGGGCGCCCTGACCGTCTTCGCGGTGGGCGCCACCACGCTGGCCTGCCAGGCCCTGCTGGGCATCCTCGGCATCGGCCTGGCGATCCTGCTGATCGTCATCCTCGGCAACCCGAGCGCGGGCGGCGCCTACCCCTACCCACTGCTCCCCCCGTTCTGGCACGCCATCGGCCCGGCCCTCCCCCCGGGCGCGGGCACCTGGGCGGCACGCTCCCTCGCCTACTTCCGCGGCAACGCGATCACCGGCCCGCTCCTGGTGCTGTCGGCCTGGGCGGTGGGCGGGACCCTGCTCACCCTGGCACTGTCGATCTTCCGCAAGAAGGACGAGACCCCCTCTTGACAGCAGTTCTTGACGGCAACGCTGATGCACGTTGCCGGATCAGGAGAACCAGATGCACACCATGTAAGTAGGCAAGGACAGCCGCACCCCTGATGACCGGATCGCCCGAATGATCTCCTGGTTCGAATCCTGCCGGGGGCATGCGCCGCGTATGCGGCGGATACGACGAGGGGAACATGGGCCCCAGAGCGGTGTCCAGGTCTTCGGCTCGTCCGGGCTGCGGTGCTGGGGCGCCGGTCCCGGTCGGCCGAAGACCGCCGGGCGGCTGACTCGGAGAAGCGTTACGCGGCTGGAGCCTCCGGAGGAACGGACTGTCCCTGACGGTCGGCATGTTCCGCCATAGCCATCGCCGAACACCGTCACGTCACCCACCTACTCCTTGCTATCGGTCAGTCCGTCTCGCGAGTGCACGAGTCACCTGCCTCTTCGAAACCACGGGAGCAAAGCAACGCCCGCCGCAGCAGCTCCGCCAGGCGCTTCGCCGTCTCCGGTGAGACTCGGCCGAGTTCGATGAGGCCGTGGCCGAAGGCGTTCAGGTCGGCACGGAGGTAGGGGAAGTCGCGTGCCATGCCGGCTGCGGTCAGTACGTCCCGCAGCGCGGTGGTGGCGTTGCGGGCCGCGGGCCACTCGTTTGTCTTCAGTGGTGACCAGCGGGCGGCGTCCTCGGGATCTTCTTCATTGGGCACGGTCGCTCACCTGCTCAAGCCCTCGGGCCGTTCCGCTTCGGGGCTTGGGTACTGCTCGGCATAGCCGTCTGCTCGTTCGATCAAGGCCGATGCGGCCACGAACATCACCGCTAGCGACACCGTGCGCAGTGGGGATGCCTCAGGGCGACGAGTGGGCGCGCGTAGCCACTGGTGGCGGTCATCGGCCATAGGCATCGGGCCGGGTACGACGACGCAGGAGCCGGCGTCGAGATAGGTGTACTCGGGCGGGGTGGCCGTCTCCAGGGACAGGAGACGCGCGAAGCGGGCCCGCGACTTGGACGACAGAAGAAACCCGATCTGCTTTGCGCGACGGTCCATCATGACCGGGCCGAGCGGCATTTCGCGGCGTACCAACTGGTCGAAGGTCTCCATGCCCAACCGCTGGCTCATGACCACCACGTCGAAGAAGCGCCCGGTCGGCAGCGCGTACGGGCGCCTGGGGTCATCCGCCCAATGTGCCCGGCACATCACTGGATCGTCAGCGACGGCGGACAGCCACTGAATGCCTCGCCTCGTCATCCTCAGCACGTCATCCCACCTCGGTCAGCTACTCGGGCGGCGCTTTTGCCGCGGTGCCACCAGACTGCTGCGCGACGCCCTGAGCTGGGCAGATGACGAGAGGTGACGGGGGATGACGGGCATTGCACGGTCGCGTCATCCCCCATCAGGGGCTGAACCGCGGGTAATCCACCGGAGTCGCCACGCGACGCGTTCCACTTCCATAGGTTCAGGGGCAGGAACGGACTTCGCCCACGTCGTCCGGGGAGGCGATCACCACGAAATCGATGTCGACGTCGTTCGGTCCCCTCCTGCTGCACGCCCGGAAGAGCCGCGGTTGGAGTCAGGCCCGGCTGGTTCATGAACTACGCCAAGTCGCCGCTCGCCATGGCCAGTCGCTGCCGGCCGACGCGAGCGTGAAGCGGCGCATCGCCAGTTGGGAGAACGGCCACAGTGCTCCGGATGAGTTCTACGGCCCGGTGGTGTGCGAAACCCTGGGAATGTCTTCCGCTGAACTGGGGCTGGGCCACCTCACCGGCCAGGACTCCGCCCTCCTGGGCGCCGGCTATCCCGCCAGCCCCGACGCTGCCATTGCGAACGTGGACCGACTCTGGCGGGCGGACCTGAACGGCTACGACCCCCTACTTCGGGCCCAGGCATCCGAGCCCGCATGGAGCGAAGCGTCGTTACGGTGGCTTGTTGCTCCGGAGGCAGCGTTCCCCACGGCGCTGGGTGACCGAGGGCCTCGTGTGGGCCTCTCCGACGTCGCGATGATCAAGTCGACCTGCGACATGTTCGCCCAGCTCGATGACCGGTTCGGCGGAGACCATGCCCGGCAGTCCGTGATCCAGTACCTCAGCCGGGACGTAGCGCCTCTGCTTTCCGGCCGGTACACCGAGTCGGTTGGCCGCGCCCTGTTCTCAACCGTCGCCGAAGCCACCCTGCTGGCTGGTTGGATGTCGTACGACGCTTGTCAGCACGGGCTGGCACAGCGGTACTTCCTCCAGGCGCTCAGGCTCGCCCAAGACGGCAACGATCGGCGCCTGGCGGGCAGCATCCTGTCCGCGATGAGCCACCAGGCCACGTTCCTGGGCCAGTTCACTCACGCCGCCACTCTCGCTCGCGCTGCTCTGATGGGTATCTCCGCTGTTGCCACTCCGACCCTGCGAGCGCAGTTCCACGCGATGGAGGCTCAGGCGTTGGCGCGCACCGGTGACCGGCACGCGTGCGAAGGTGCGCTCGTCGCAGCCGCCAACGCGCTGGAGAGCTGCAACACGGACGACGAACCCGAGTGGATCACCTACTTCGACGCTGCCGAACTGGCAGCGGAAGCCGCCCACTGTTTCCGCGACGTACGCAGCGCTCGTCAGGCCGTCTCCCACGCGGGAAACGCCATGAGCGGCAGCCACGTCCGCAGCGATTTCTTCGCCACCATGGTCCTGGCCGACGCCCACCTCCATGTCGGTGACGCCGAGGAAGCTTGCAACGTCGCCCTGGACGCCCTTGATCTCGGGGAACAGCTCCGGTCCACCCGATGCGTCGCCTACCTTGCCGAGTTCCGCCAACACCTCGCGGCGACAGGGCCTACCGCGTCCGTCCGCGAGTTCCATGAGCAGGCCGCGGAACACCATTTGTGGATCGCAAGCGGGCAAGCGCTGACGGCTTCGTAGCCGTCAGGTCAGAAGGGGCTCCAGTCCCGCCGACTGCCCCCGGTACGGAGCGCGTACATCCGGCGGCTGAACTCGGTGGCAGACTTCTCGCTGCTGCCGATCTGCTGGCCCATCCACAGCACCATCATCAACTCACGGACATCAGCCAGCACCGCGTAGCCGGGCCAGTTCATGATGTCGAATCCGTAGTGGTGGACGAAGCCCTCGTAGTCACTCCGGCCATGCCAGCCGAAACGGTCGTGGTAGATCGCCGTGAGGATCAGGTCCCACTCCCGCGGTGCCAGGCAGAAGCCGTCCAGGTCGATCATGATGGCCTGGCCGCTGCGGTCCCGCAGCACGTTGCCGACGTTGGCGTCGCCGTGGATCAGGCCGCACGGCAGCACGAAGTCCAGCCGGTCGTACTCCTTGCTCAGTCGCCCCGCCCGCTGCTCCAGGAACGCCGCGTCATCCTGCGAGACACCGTCAAGGGCCGCAAGGGAGGACCATACTTTGGCGAACGGGTCGAAGTACGGCAGACGCAGCGACTCAGGCTCCTCAAGCCGATGCAGCCGTCGCAGCAGATCTGCCAGCTCGCTCACCGTCGCATACTCCTCACGGTCCTGGGCGCTCTCCCAGAACGTGACGGATCTTCCGCCGGCCGACACCGGCTGACGCACGCCCGACAGCACTCTCGTCGCCGGGTAGTCCTGCAACTCAAGCCAGCGGGCCACCTGGACGGCCCGCTCCATGTCCGCTGCCGAATCCGGATCACGTGCGATGCGAACGATCACCGGAGCGGACGGCAGTCGGTACACGGCGTTCGAGCCGAGCCGCAGCAACTGCGCCCCGGTAGCATCGATCCGGACCTCTTCGCACGCTTCGCGGAGTACGGCTGCCACACCCTCCGCCGTGAACTCCCCTGCAGTGTCTGGACTCGAGCCGGGGTCCGAGATCATGCGATCGACCGTACCGGGCCGTGCCAGATCCGTGCCAGATGCCAGGGGCACAGGCAGCCAGCGGCGGACTTGAACGGGCAGTCGGCAAGTTGATCAGGCAGGCTTGGCTCTGCCCAGGTCAGCCTCGTGAATACCGGACCGCCCTCCCCCCCGCAGCCGTGAGACCCGCAGGAGAAGCCCGGCCCCGCCCCCGCTCACATATGCGTGCCGCCGTCGATGCGGATCTCCGTGCCGGTGATGAACGCGCCGTCCCGTGAGGCGAGCATCGCGATGACGCCGGCGACCGTCTCCGGGCCGGCGAAGCCCTCGCCTATGGCGGGGAAGAGCTTGGTGAACAGGGACATGTCGGCGTCGTCGGGCAGTCCCGGTACCGGGCCGCTGGTCATGCCGCTGGCGATGGAGCCCGGTGCCACGCACACCGCGCGCAGTCCCTGCTTGCTGTACTCGCTGGCGATGGCGTGCGTCATGGACTGGATGCCGCCCTTGCTCGCCGCGTACGCCGACATGTACGGGTGCGCGAACGAGGCCGATGTGGAGCTGAAGTTGACCACGACCGGCGACTCGCCCTCCAGGAGGGCGGGCAGTGACTCACGGATCATCAGGAAGGTGCCGGTCAGATTGATCGTGAGGACCTGGTTGAAGAGGTCCAGGCCGGTCTCGTGGGTGTGTGCGGCGCGCAGGATGCCGGCCGCGTTGACCAGGACGTCCAGGCCGCCGAGGCCGGCCACCGCGGTGGCGACGCCCGCGCGGACCGCGGCCTCGTCGGCCACGTTCAGCACCACGGTCTCCAGCCGGCCGTCGGTGCCCTCCGCGGCGGCGCGGTCGGCAGTGATCCCCAGCCCCGTGGCGTCGATGTCCGCCGCCACCACCCGGCCGCCCTCGGCGAGGACGCGGTGGACGGTGGCCTGGCCGATGCCCGAGCCGGCTCCGGTGATCAGTGCGCGGCGTCCGTCAAAGCGGTTCATGGTCCAGCTCCGTTCTCGACGAGGTGCCCGAGCACGCTAACGCGGCCGTGGCACGTCATGCCACTCTCGCCTGACGTGCCGGTCTGTCACAGCTCCGTAGACTTGGCGCCATGCCGACCGCGCCCCGCACCGCCCCGCCGTCCCGCCCCTCGCTCACCGAGCGGCGCAAGGCCGAGACCCAGCTGGAGATCGCCCGCACCGCGGCGACCCTGTTCGCGGAGCGCGGCGCCGCCGTCACCGCCGACGAGATCGCCCGCGCCTCCGGGGTCGCGCTGCGCACCTTCTACCGCTACTTCCGCACCAAGGAGGAGGCGGTGGTGCCGCTGCTCGCCAACGGGGTGCGGGAGTGGCTCGACGATCTGGCGACGCCCCCGGCGGACGCGGAGGCGCTCCCCGTGCGCGAGGTGCTGGAGCGGGCGGCGCGGCGGTCGCTGACGCCCGCCGACGAGCCGGCGACCGAGGCGCTGCGCTGGACCCGCGGGCTGCTGCGGGTGGCGCCGGGCGAGCCGGCGCTGCGCGCGGCCTGGCACCGGGTGCACCACGACTCCGAGGAGGCGCTGCGGCCGGTGCTGGCGCGGCTGACCGGCGCGGGCCCGCTCCAGGTGCGGCTGGCCGCGGCCGCCGCGAACACCGCGATGCGGGTCGCGGTGGAGGAGTGGGCGGCGGGAGACGCGGCGCCGGACGGGCCGCGGGGGCCCGCCGCACTGGCGGTGCGGGCCCTGCGGGCGCTGACGGCGGGGCTGCCGGAACTGGACGTGGCGTGCGGGGCATACGCGGCGAACGGGCGGGAAAACGGCGGGGACCCGGGTGGCCGGGGCGACGGGAAGGGCGCGGAGGCGGGCGGCCGGAGGCGGTGAGGGAGGGCGGCGCGACGGGCATCACGGGCCGGTAAGGCGACCGGCGGGCGGCCGGTTCTTACCGTCGCGGGCGCCCGGGGCAGCACGGAGGGTCCCTCCGGCCCCCCTCTTCGGCCAATCGCCGGAGATCCAAACCCGCCCGAACGACCGGTCGGCGGCCGGATTCCGTCGTTCCGTGGCCGAGTGGCCTTTGCCCGGGGCATGCCGGAGGCGCCATCCCCGCTGGCCGCGCACAGCTCTCCCCCGGCCGTCCCGCACCACCCCCGGCCGGTTCGCGCCATTACTCTGAGCTTTCACCTAACGACTCAAAGCGATCGCTCCTTGCTAGATCGGGGTGCTTTCGGGGTGCGGTTGGGCCAGACTCCCGTCCGGTATCTGCACCTTCGAGCAAGGGAGTGTTCGTCATGCGGTACATCACTGGGGCGGTCGCGCTTGGCGCAGCGCTGGTTCTGGGCACGCTCGCCACCACCGCGCACGCCGTCGCCGCACCGGCGCAGCCCACGCGGACCGGCGGGCTCTACGCCCCGACGGCACTGGTGCTGACGACCGGTCAGGGCGACAGCCGCGCGACCGCCACGGTGCAGCGCGCCGTGACGCTCAGCTGTATGCCGGGAGCGACCGGCAGTCACCCGAACCCGAAAGCCGCCTGCGACCAACTGCGCACGGTGGCCGGTGACTTCAACGCGGTGACCACCGCCGCGTCGGACCCGCTGTGCACCAGGGAGTGGAACCCCTTCGTGGTCACCGCCGACGGCGTGTGGCAGGGCAAGCGGGTCTCGTACTCCTACACCTTCGCCAACTCCTGCGCGATGGCCGACGGTCTCGGCTCGGTCTTCAACTTCTGACCGGACCACGGTTCAGATCCCCGGGCACCGGACGGCGGTGCCCGGGGATTTCGTGTGCGAAGGGGCGTCGACGGTCCCTACGCTCGGCGCATGGACCCTTCCCCCACCAGCACCGGCGCGGGCGTCGCGGTGCTCTCCGACATCCATGGCGTGCTGCCGGCGCTGGAGGCGGTGCTCGACGAACCGGATGTCCGCGCCGCCGGCCGCATCGTGCTGACCGGCGATCTGCTCGCCGGGCCGCTCCCCCGCCAGACCCTGGCGCGGCTGCGCGCCCTCGGCGACCGGGCGGTGTGGATCAGCGGCAACGCCGACCGCGAGATGGCCGCCACCCGGACGGGGGCCGTGCCCGGGGACCCGATGGACGCCTGGGCGGCCGGCCGGCTCGGCCCGGACGAGCTGGACTTCCTGGGGTCGCTGCCCGCCACCGCGACGCTGGAGGTGGCCGGGCTCGGGCCGGTCCTGTTCTGTCACGCCACTCCGCGCGACGACACCGAGGTCGCGCTGGTCGACTCCCGGCCCGAGCGCTGGGCGGAGGTTCTGGAGGGGGTGCCCGATGCCGTGCGGACGGTGGTCTGCGGGCACACCCATATGCCGTTCGTCCGGTTCACCCACGGACGGCTGGTGGTCAATCCGGGGAGCGTCGGCATGCCGTACGGCAGACCGGGCGCGCACTGGGCGCTGCTGGGGCCGGGCGGCGGAGCGGTCACACTGCGGCATACGGCCTTCGATCACGAGGCGGCCTGTGCCCGGATCGCCCGGGAATCGGACTCTCCGTCGGCGGCCGCGTGGGCGGATACCTATGTCCGGGCCCGGTGTTCGGCCGAGGAGGCCCTGGCCACGTTCGGGCCGGGCGACGGCCGGGACACGGCCCCGGGCGGCTGAGCGCCGCGGGACGGTGCCGGGTCCCGGACCACGAGCGGGTCCGGGACCGGGCACCGTGCGCCGGGCCGGTGCGGGGTGTGCCTGCGGGTCAGCCGATCTCCGCGCCGTAGGCCTCCAGGGCCTCGGTGACCGGCTGGAAGAAGGTCTCGCCGCCGTTGGAGCAGTCGCCGCTGCCGCCGGAGGTGAGGCCGAGGGCGGTCTCGCCGTCGAAGAGCGCGCCGCCGCTGTCGCCGGGCTCGGCGCAGACGTCGGTCTGAATCAGGCCCTCGACCGTGCCCTCCTGGTAGTTGACGCTGGCGTTCAGCGCCTTGACGGTGCCGTCGTGCACCTGGGTGGTGCTGCCGCTGCGCTGCACCTTCTCACCGACGGTGGCCTCCGCGGCCTTGGTGATCTTCTGGGTGCTGCCGTTGTAGAGGTTGACCTCGCTCGGGTGCGCGGTGTCGCCGGAGTACTTGGCGAGCGAGTAGTCGTCGCCGGGGAACTTGGAGTCCTCGGTGGTGGCGATCGCCGAGCCGCCCTGCTTGTCGGACCAGCTCTTGATGTCGTTGCCGCAGTGGCCGGCCGTCAGGAAGTGCGGCTGGCCGTCCTTGACGACGTTGAAGCCGAGCGAGCAGCGGGCGCCGCTCCCGAAGATCGCGTCGCCGCCGCCGATGAAGGGCTTGAACTCCCCCTTGCTGTGGCGGACCTCGACCTTGCTGCCGAGGGCCTTGGCGACCTTGGTGAGCCGGTCCAGCTTGGTGCCCTTGACCGTGCGGTCGGCGGTCACCACGACCTTGTTGCTCTGCGGGTCGATGCCCCAGGAGGTGCCGGGGATGGTCGCCTTCGACTTCAGCGTCTTCCGGGCCGAGTCGAGCTGGGCGAAGGTGTGCTTGACGAGTCTGGCTTCCGCGCCCTTGGCCCGCACGGCCTTGGCCGCCGTCTCGTTCACGACGTTGACCACCAGCTTCTTGGCCTTGGCGTCGTAGAAGGCACCGGCGGTGTCCGTCTTGAGGTGGGAGGCGAGGGTGGTCGCCGCCGCGGAGGTCAGCTTGGCGAGCGCCGGCTTGGGGGCCGGGTCCTGGGACGCGTTGGCGTTGGCGAGGGTGACGGTGGCGGTGGCGGCGAGGGCGAGCGCGCCCGCACCCGCGAGGACGGCGCGCCGGTTGGGTATGCGACGGTGCTTCAAGTCAGAGCCTCCCGTGGGGGAAGAACCCGGAAACCGTGGGGAGTTGTCCGGGCCCGGAGAGTGAGGGGGTCGGGACTGGCACCGGTCCGCCCCGGGAAACTGCGCCCCGAGGAGTCGCGTCCATGCCAAGGTGAGCCGAGTATTCCCATCCGCCACACTCGCGCACAAGACCGAGTTCCGGTCTCCTCCGCGGGAGTTCACCAATTCGTCACACGAAGGCCACACCGACATCCGCGCACCTCGGCTCCGCGTGCGGACATCAGCGGACGCACGGGACACCGGGCGGACGGCAATGTGTGAGGACTATAGCTGGCCGGAAAACACCGGCCGGGAACCGCCCCCCGGGCCCCTGAAAAGGCCGTATGTACCCCATCAAGGGGGACATACGGCGCTTGGACGGACATCGGGGCGGGGACGCAAGGCCTCCCGCCCCGGCCTCACGGGAGCCGCCGCCTCCGGGCAGCGGGCTCTCCGCTCCGCGAGGCTCCTACGGGAGGTCCTCCACCGGCGGGAGGTCCGCCAGCGCCGGCGGGAGGTCACCCTCCGCGCCGTGCTCGACGGCGGGCGGGGGCGTCCGGGGCGGCGCTGCGGCAGGCGGCCGCTCGGCGCCCACCCGCTCCGCCTCGGCCGCCTCGGTCTGCGCCTGGGCCTGCAGCCCGGAGCGCTCCAGGAAGCGCAGCAGCTCGACCGGGAAGGGCAGCACGAGGGTGGAGTTCTTCTCGGCGGCGACCGCCACCACGGTCTGCAGCAGCCGCAGTTGCAGCGCCGCGGGCTGGTCGGACATCGCCTCGGCGGCCTCGGCCAGCTTCTTCGACGCCTGCAGCTCGGCGTCGGCGTTGATCACCCGGGCGCGCCGGTCGCGGGTCGCCTCGGCCTGGCGGGCCATCGACCGCTTCATCGTCTCCGGCAGCGAGACGTCCTTGATCTCCACCCGGTCGACGGTCACGCCCCAGCCGATGGCCGGGCTGTCCATCATCAGCTCCAGGCCCTGGTTGAGCTTCTCGCGGTTCGACAGCAGGTCGTCCAGCTCGCTCTTGCCGATGATCGACCGCAGCGAGGTCTGCGCCATCTGCGAGACCGCGAAGCGGTAGTCCTCGACCCGGATGACCGCGTCGGCGGCGTCCACGACCTTGAAGTAGACCACCGCGTCGACGCGCACCGTGACGTTGTCGCGGGTGATGCCCTCCTGGGCGGGGACCGGCATCGTGACGATCTGCATGTTGACCTTGCGCAACCGGTCGACGATCGGAACGATCATGGTGAAACCGGGCTCCCGGACCTCGGACGCCAGCCGCCCCAGCCGCAGCACCACACCGCGTTCGTACTGCTTGATCACCCGCGCCGCCGCCATGACGTACACCGCGCCCACGGAGGCCAGTGCCACCCCGGCCGCCACCAGTTCTTCGACCATCACGGCTCCCTGAAGATGTGCCGCACATGTCCGGATCACGCCACTTACCATGGTATGCCCGGGTCTGGAAGGCGGTCGAGGCTCGGGGCGGACGGACGCGGCCGGGCCCCCGTCCGCCGGCGGACGGGGGCCCTTCGTGCCGCCGGAGCCGGGTCCGGCGTGGGGTGCGGGGTGCCTGCCGTACGGAGCCGGGATGCGCGTTCCCGGGCCGGTACGGCCTCAGCCCGCCGGCGTCAGTAGACGCTCACGCCGTAGGCGCTGAGTGCCTCGGTGACGGGCTGGAAGAACGTGGTGCCGCCGGAGGTGCAGTCGCCGCTGCCCCCGGAGGTGAGGCCGAGCGCCTTGGTCCCGGAGTAGAGGGGGCCGCCGCTGTCGCCGGGCTCGGCGCAGACCGTGGTCTGGATGAGTCCGGAGACGATGTCGCCGCCGCCGTAGTTGACGGTGGCGTTCAGCGCGGTGACCTTGCCGCTGTGGGTGCCGGTGGTGGAGCCCCGGCGGGTGACCGACTGGCCGACGCCCGGGGTGCCGGCGCTGGTGATGTCCTGGCTGCCGACCGTGCCGGCGTGTGCCACGGAGGAGTTGGTGTACTTCACGATGCCGTAGTCGTTGCCGGGGAAGCTGGAGCCGGCGGTCGGACCGATGCTCGTGGTGTGCGAGGAGTTGGTGTACCACGGCGGGTTGCCGTCGGTGCAGTGACCGGCCGTCAGGAAGTAGTAGGTGCTGCCGCTGCGGACGTTGAAGCCGAGCGAGCAGCGCCAGCTGGGTGCGTAGACGGCGTCGCCGCCGGAGATGAACTTGCGGAAGGCGCCCGCGATGCGGTCGATGCGGACCGCGTCGGCGTTGCTGCCCGCGGCCCGCTCGATCCGGGCGATCTCCGCCCGGGAGACCGTGCGGTCGGCGGTGACGACCAGGGTGCCCGTCGCGCTGTCGGTCCGCCAGGCGGTGCCGGGGACGTCCGCGGCACGGACCGCCTGGCCGGCGGCGCTGAGCTGGGCGGCGCTGAACTTCTGTGCGGGGGCGGGGTTCTGTGCGCTGGCGGACGGGATGGCGATGGCACCGACGGCCACCAGTCCGGACGCCACGGCGATCAGCCGGGTACGTCTCGCCACGCCGCTGTGGGGGATGGTGCGCGCGTTCCTCACTGATTCCTCCGAGGGGATCGGGGGGCCGCCGGTGGGCAGCCCGTGAGGCGCAGCCGAAGGGCACGCGGGAATCCGCACGTTCATTTTCAGCGTGCCCCTGACAAGCGCTGAGCGGAGTGTCGGGCGCGCCACCCCCGCAGCGCAAGAGTCCGGCACGGATGTCTCACGGCTGACACCCGGCGGCAACACCGCCACCTCCCCAACACTCCGCCCCGGCAGCCCTGTTGACGGCTGCCGGGGCGGCGCTGACCCCCTCGGTCGCGGGTTGGACGGATCAGTGCACGCCGCGGTTCCGCCCCTCCGCCAGGTGTGAGCGCAGCGTCCTGCCGGAGTACTCCGTGCGGTGCACCCCGCGCTCCTGGAGCAGCGGGACGACGCGGTCGACGAAGGCGTCCAGACCACCGGGCGTCAGATGGGGCACCAGGATGAAGCCGTCGGCGGCGCCGGTCTGCACGAAGGAGTCCATCTCCGCCGCGACGGCCTCCGGGGTGCCGATGAAGGACTGCCGGCCGGTCGCCTCGATGACCGTCTCGCGCAGGGACAGGCCCTTGGCCTGCGACAGCGCCCGCCACCGGTCCGCCACGGCCTTCGGGTCGGCGATCCGCACCCGGCCCTGCGCGAGCTCGCCGCCGGGGTCCGGATCGATGTCCGGCAGCGGCCCGTCGGGATCGTACGAGGACAGGTCGACGCCCCAGATCTGCTCCGCCGCCAGCAGGGCCTGCTGCGGGGAGACCTGCTGCCGGCGGATGCCGTCGGCCCGCTCCTGGGCCTCGGCCGCGGTGTCGCCGAGGACGACGGTGACCCCGGGCATGACCGTGAGGTCCTCGGGCCGCCGGCCGTACGCCGCGAGCCGCCCCTTGACGTCGGCGCAGAAGGCCCGGCCGGCCTCCGCGCCGCTGTGCCGGGTGCGACCCGGGCCGGTACGGCGAGCGCGTCGAGTCCGGGGCGGGCGAAGCTGTCGCCGAGGGTGACGAAGTCGAGGGTGCCGCGCTCGGCGAGCCGGGCGAGCGCCACGAAGTGCGCCGCGTCATAAGGGGCCGCCTCGTGGGGCGCCGTGGCGCCGGTCCGCCGCGGGGCGTCCAGCGCGACGTCGAGGGACAGCGGGCGTGGGGGCAGGGGCATGGGTGGGCCTTCCTTTCTGCGCCGGGGGCCGGTCAGTTGGCGGTCCGGAGCAGGCTCGGCGGGTTGATCTGCACGGTCCTCAGCCGCTCGCCGGTCAGTCCCCAGCGGGCCAGCACCTTCCCGTACCGCCCGTTGTCGATGACTTCTCGCGGCCCCCTGCACTCCCCTGCATATACGGCGAGTTGCCCACCCCCGACCCACGGCGTCCCGCCGCCACGCCCCCGCTGCCGCACCGCGCCCCGGAGCCGGCCCGGTGACCGCCGCACCCCGCCCGCTGCCGGCCACCCGTCTGACGATCCGGCACACCACCGTCGGCGACCCGCTCGCCCGTCCCCTGCTGGACGAACTCACCCACGAGTACCGCACCCGTACGGGAAGCCCGTCGACCTGAGCCGGGAGTACCCGGCCGAGGAGTTCGCCCCGCCCGGCGGCGCGTTCCTGCTGCTCCTGGAGGACGGCCGCCCGGTCGCCGGGGGTGCCTACCGCCGCCACGACGCCCGCACCGCGGAGCTCAAACGGATCTGGACGCACTCCGCGCACCGCCGCCGCGGGCTGGCCCGGCGGGTCCTCGACGCCCTGGAACGGGACGCCGCCGCCCGCGGACCGTCAACGGGCTGCGCTACGCGGTGAAACAGCAGCCGGACCTGCGCTTCCTCAACGAGTTCCAGCGGCTGGACGTCGGCTTCGCGTTCAGGAAGGGCACCCCGCTGGCGCCCGCCGTCCGGGCCGCGGTCAACCGGCTGCGGAAGGACGGCGCCTACGGCCGCATCCTGAAGAAATGGGGCACCGGACCCTCGGCCATCAAGACCTCCCGGATCAGTCCGCCGGAGATCCACTGAGACGGGGGTCAGGAGTGGCGCCCTGCGCCCCGGAAGGGGGGCGCGAACTCCGCCCGGAACACCGGATTCCGGCCGGCATCGTCCGACAATCGGCCTGGGCAACTTTCGAGGGAAGCGGGTCCGGTGGACACAGGTCGGAATCCGCCGCCGCGTCAACACCCCTCCGATGGGCCAGTCTCCCGATCATCGGGCTATCCCGCGGGCCCCCGCCGAAGCCCTTGGCATTTGCCCTGGTCCCGTGCATGAACCGACCCGGGAGTCCGCTCCGTTTTGTCCGCGCGCCCGACCCCTCTCACCCGATAGAGTACCGACCGTGATGTTCGTCGTACTGTCAGTTTCGTTACGGGGCGCGTGACCTGATGCTGCGCCACCCCCTTTGCACCAGATGTGTCACGAACCCCCCGTGCGGCGGCTATCCACTTGGCACACCCTCCGCCTCATGAACGACGATAGGGGCGGACACGCAGAGACCGCGGGTGAGAGGAGGCGTCAATGGGATCGGTGCGTAAGGCGAGTGCCTGGCTTGGCCTCGTCGACGACAGTGATGACGAGCGCTACTACGACGACGACTACGCCGAGGGACCCGATGCCGGTGACTCGGGCGACAACCCCTGGGTCACCGACCCCCGGGTCCGGGTGGCCGACGAGGCCGCCCAGGACCAGGGCACCCGCATCGCCACGGTCTCCCCGGAGAGCTTCCGGGACGCCCGCGGCATCGGCGAGCTGTTCCGGGACGGCGTCCCGGTCATCGTCAACCTGACGGCCATGGAGTCCGACGACGCCAAGCGGGTGGTGGACTTCGCGGCCGGCCTGACGTTCGGGCTGCGCGGTTCGATCGAGCGGGTCGCCACCCGCGTGTTCCTGCTGACCCCCGCCGACTACCGGGTGGTCAGCGGTGAGGCCCGCGCCCACCGCAACGGCGGCTTCTTCAACCAGAGTTGAGCACGACCCGCGTGTGTCCTGCCGGGGGTCCGGGCGCCCGCGGCAACCGCCACCGGCACACCGGTCCCCGGGTGGTGCGGCGTCCCGCTCAGCGGGCGAGGCCGCTCACCGGAAGGCATCCAGACCGGTGAGCGCCTTGCCCAGCACGAGCTGGTGCATCTCGACGGTGCCCTCGTAGGTGAGCACCGATTCGAGGTTGGTCGCATGCCGCATGACGGGGTACTCCAGGGAGATCCCGTTGGCACCGAGAATCGTCCGGGCCGTGCGGCAGATCTCGATCGCCTCCCGTACGTTGTTCAGCTTGCCGAAGCTGATCTGCTCGGGGCGCAGCCGCCCCGCGTCCATCCGTTGCCCCAGGTGGTGGGCCAGCAGGATGCCCTTGTGCAGTTCGACCGCCATGTCGGCGAGCTTGGCCTGGGTGAGCTGGAAGCCGCCGATCGGCCTGCCGAACTGCTCCCTGGTCCTCGCGTAGTCCAGCGCCGCCTCGAAGCTGGCGCGGGCGGCGCCCATGGAGCCCCAGACGATGCCGTAGCGGGCGTGGCTGAGACAGCCGAGCGGGCCGCGCAGCCCGGTGACCTCCGGGAGCACCGCGTCGGCCGGCAGTCGTACGTCGTCCATGACGAGTTCGCTGGTCACCGAGGCGCGCAGGGACCACTTGTGCTTGATCTCGGGGGCCGAGAACCCGGGGGTGTCCGTGGGAACGACGAAGCCGCGGATGCCGTCGTCGGTCTGTGCCCAGACGACCGCGACACCGGCGACCGAGCCGTTGGTGATCCACATCTTGCGGCCGCTGAGCACCCAGTCCCCGCCGTCGCGCCTGGCGTGGGTGCGCATCGCGGCGGGGTCGGAGCCGATGTCGGGCTCGGTCAGGCCGAAGCAGCCGATGACCTCGCCGGCCGCCATCCGCGGCAGCCACTGCTGCTTCTGCTCCTCGGAGCCGAAGCGCCAGATCGCGTACATGGCGAGCGAGCCCTGGACGGAGACCAGCGAGCGGATACCGGAGTCGGCGGCCTCCAGCTCCAGGCAGGCCAGGCCGTACTGGACGGCGGAGGCGCCCGCGCAGCCGTAGCCGCTCAGCGACATCCCGAGCGCGCCGAGGGACCCCAGTTCGCGGGCGAGTTCGCGGATGCCGGGCAGTTCGCCGCGCTCGTACCAGTCGGCGATCTGCGGCAGCACGCGGTCGGCGGCCCACCGGCGGACGGTGTCCCGTACGGCGCGGTCCTCGTCGGTCAGCAGATCGTCGAGGCCCAGGGGGTCGCGGGGGTCGAACGGCGCACGCGCCGGGGACGCTGCGGACTCTGAGGACGGCTGTGCGGGCATGGCGGGGCCTCCGGCGGATCAGCGCGAAAAACTAGCAGTGGTAGTTATTTGCTTTCCGACGGTACGGCCCGTGGTGTCGCGCGGCAAGGGTCACCGCCGCGCGACGGGGACGGGAACGCCCGGTGGGCCCCGGCCGGAACGGCCGGGGTCAGCGGCCGGAGCGCGCCGGGGCGGGCTCGCTGCTGCCGCGGCCGCCCATGCCCTCGCCCGGGGCGGGCTCACCGTCCGCCTCCGCCCGCTCCGTGGACTCCGCGGCCCGGCGCGGCAGCCGCAGCGCGATCCCCGCGCCGACCAGCAGCAGCACGGCGCTGGCGACGAGGGTGATGTGCAGTCCGCGGACGAAGGAGTCCCGGGCGGCCTCCCGCAGGGCGGCACGGGCGGCTCCGCCCAGGCCGGCGGCGACCTTGTAGGCCTCGCCGAGGGAGTGCGCCGCCGAGGCGGAGGCCCGCGCGGGGACGCCGTCGACGTGGTTCAGACCCGGGGCGTAGGCGGCGTTCATGACGCTGCCGAGCAGCGCGACACCGATACCGGCGCCGAGCTGGTAGGAGGTCTCCCCGATCGCGGCGGCGCCGCCGGACTGCTCGGCGGGGGCCTCGCTGAGCATCGACTCGTAGGCCCCGAACAGCGTGGACTGGAAGCCGAAGCCGAGCAGCACGAAGCCCAGGGACAGCAGCCAGGGGCGGTCCTCGCTGCTCATCGCGGTCAGACACAGCACCGCGACCGCGGTCAGCACGAAGCCGAGGGAGACCATCGCGCGCGGCCCCAGGGCCTGCAGCATCTTCGAGCCGGTGAGGCCGGCGGCCATCGCGGCGAAGACCAGGGGCAGCATCCGCAGCCCGGTCTCCAGCGGGCTCAGCCCGAGCACGAGTTGGAGGTACTGCACGGCGATCAGCTGCAGCCCGACGAGGGCGAGCATGGCCAGCACGATGCAGACCACGGAGGTGCCGAACGCGGGCACCGCGAACAGCCGCACATCGATCAGCGGGTCCTTGCGCCGGCGCTGGCGGCGGACGAACACGGCCAGCAGCAGGACACCGAGGACGATGGGCAGCAGCGTGGTCGGGCCCACCACGGCCGCACCGCTGCCGATCCGCTTGACGCCGAGGACGATCCCCAGCACACCGAGGGCCGCCACGATCGCGCCGATGACGTCCCAGGGGCCGTTGCGCTCACCGCGCGACTCCGGGAGCAGCCATCGGCCTATCAGCAGCATCGCGGCCATCATCGGGATGTTGATGAGGAAGACCGAGCCCCACCAGAAGTTCTCGACGAGGAAGCCGCCGAGGACCGGGCCGACCGCGGCACCGACCGCGGCCACCGCGCTCCACACGCCGATGGCGACCGCGCGTTCGCGCCGGTCGGGGAAGACCTGCCGGAGGATCGAGAGCGTGGCCGGCATGATCATGGCGCCGCCGATGCCGAGCAGGGCGCGGGCCACCATCAGGGTCTGCGGGTTGGGCGCGAGCGCGGCGGCGGCCGAGGCCAGGCCGAACAGCCCGTAGCCCAGGAGGAGGACGCGGCGGCGGCCGACGCGGTCGCCGAGGGTGCCGAAGAGGATCAGCAGCGAGGCAGCGATCAGCGGATAGACATCGACGATCCAGAGGAGCTCCACCGGTCCCGGCCGCAGGTCCTCGGTGACCGAGGGCACCGCGACGTACAGGATCGTGGTGTCCAGCGCGACGAAGAGCAGGCTGACGCAGAGCACGATCAGCACGGTCCAGCGGTTCACACCGCCGCCTGAGAGCCGGGGAACACCAGCCGTCCGTCCACTGCCGGACGCGGTCGTCCCGGACATAGCACCTCCAGTCATGCTCTCGCGGCCACGGAACAGGGCGCGAAAACGCCCCGGGCGAACCGGCGGCACGGGCGAGTTGAGACGCTCAGACTACGCGAGTCCCGTGCGGTGCCGCGTGGCTCACCTCACGATGAGACGCTCATCGCAGCGTCACGCGTTCCCCCACCCGCCGTCGGCAGTCGTTCTTCGGCCACCTGGATAATCGTCCCGATGAACGATCTTGCCCCCGCCGCCGTTCCCGGCCGGGCCCGGTGCGACGGCACCGCCGTCCGGGCCGCGCTGCGCCGGGCCGCGCCCGCGCTGCTCGCGTTCGCGGCGATCCGGCTGCTGGGCATCGTCGTCCTCGCCCTCTGGTCGGCGGCCGGGGGCCGGAGCTGGCACACCCTGCTGACCGCCCGCTGGGACGCGCTCTGGTACACCCGGGTCGCCGAGCAGGGCTACGGCTTCACCGTCGCGCTGCCCAACGGCGAGGTGCACTCCAACCTGGCCTTCTTCCCGCTGCTGCCCTGGCTGGAGCGCGGGCTGTCGGCGCTCTCCCCGCTGTCGGCCGCCGACGCCGGGATGGTGGTGTCCTGGCTGGCCTCGCCGGCCGCGGCCTGGGCGCTGTACGCGACCGGCGAGCGGCTGCACGGGCCGCGGGCCGGGGTCGCCCTCGCGGCGCTATGGGCCGCGCTGCCGGTGGGGATCGTGCAGTCGATGGCGTACTCGGAGTCGCTGTTCACCGCGCTCGCGGCCTGGGGGCTGTACGCCGTGCTGACCGGGCGCTGGGTGGCGGCCGGGGTGCTGGCCTCGCTGGCCGGGCTGACCCGGCCGGTGGGTGCCGCGGTGGTGGCGGCGGTGTGGATCACCGCGGCGGTGACGCTGTGGCGGGAGCGGGCCGGCGGGGCACCGCTGCGGACGGCGGCGCGGCGGCATCCCGGACTGCTGCCCGGCGTGCTCCTCGCCCCGCTCGGCTGGTGCGGCTACTTCCTGTGGGTGGCGGCGTACCAGGGCTCCTTCACCGGCTATCTGGACGTCCAGGAGGGCTGGGGCAACGGCTTCGACGGGGGGATCGCGTTCGCCTCATTCGTCTGGCAGCAGCTGTCGGGGCCCGTGTTCGCGGCGGGAGCCGGACTGCTCGTGGGCGTCGGGCTGGTGATCTGGCTCCAGGTGCGCGGGGTACGGCAGGGGCAGCCGCTGCCGCTGGTGGTCTACGGCGGGACGGTGCTGCTGCTCGCGCTGACCGCCAAGGGCTACTTCGGCTCCAAGCCCCGGCTGATGATGCCGGCCTATCCGCTGCTGCTCCCCCTGGCGGCGGCCCTCGCGCGGTGGCGCCGGGCGTGGCCCTGGCTGGCCATCGGACTGCTGGCGACGGGCTCCGCGGTCTACGGGGCGTTCTGGCTGAACGGTTCCGGCCCGCCGTGAGCCGTGTGGTCACTCTGTGCGACCGTGTGAGTTCACCTCGTGAGCACCCGCGGGAAACGCGGGACGGCCCGCGAGCGAATAGCCGATAAACTCCGGAGCGGAAAAGCGGATAAGGCGCTCGACGCGACGACACGCGCACGGCGGGGAGCCATTGGAAATCGCCGCGAATTCGCTTCCAAATCCCTGCGCCGAAGCCCCGTTTGAGACGCATTCCACATCACATCGTCATTACAAAGCGCACAGTTTGACCAAGCACCTACATCACACGCGGTAACGTCGATTGAGTGCGTACCGATGACAAGCTCGACCAGATGGAGGAGCGCCCCACCGATCGCGTCCGACCGCCCAGCATGACCCGGACCCGCATGTGGCTGTTCTGGGGGACCGTGGCGGTCTATTTCGCGATCGTGGCCGGGGTGCTGGCTACCTCATGGCTGGTCACGCTCGACTGGCAGGTCATGTTCTTCCGGCCCTACAAGCAGTGGCCGGAGATCCATGCCTTCCTCGACTACTTCGTGGTGCTGGGCCAGCGCGGACCGACCGCGGTGGCCGTGGCCGCCTGGCTGGGCTGGCGCTGCTGGCGTCAGCGCAACCTCCACCCCCTGCTGGTGTTCGGCGCCTCGCTGCTGCTGCTGAACATCACCGTGGGCGCCGCCAAGATCGGCATGGGCCGGCTCGGCCCGCACTACGCGACCGTGGTCGGCTCCCACGAGATGGGGCTCGGCGGCGACATATTCCCGTCGGGCCACACCGCGAACGCCGTGGTCACCTGGGGTGTGCTGGCCTACCTGGCGACCACCTCGCTGCGCCGCCGCACGCTGTCGGTGATCGCCGCCCTGGGCGCCCTGGGCGTCGGCATGACCACGGTCTACCTGGGCACGCACTGGGTCAGTGATGTGCTGCTCGGCTGGGCCGCGGGGCTGCTGGTGCTGCTGGCGCTGCCCTGGCTGGAGCCCGGGATCACCTGGTTCGAGGACCGCCTCATGGGCATCCTGCTGCGGCTGTGGCTGCGGCTGCGCCCCGATTCGCTGCGCGGCCCGCTGCCGGCCGGCGCGCTGGCCCCGGGAGTGTCCCGGCAGCGCCTCGCCTCGGACGGGGAGGCGCTCGTCCGCGAGACGATCTCCGCCGGTACGGGCGGCCGTTCCGCCTCAGGACACACCCCGGACGGCTGGCCGCACCACCCGTCGCGCCCGTACTCCATCCGTTCGGAGCGCACCCCGGCCACCCCGGCGGGCAGCCGGCGGCCGCCGCACGCGGACCGCGCCCCGCGCACCACGCCGCTGAGCCCGACGTCCGGGCGCGGCCGCAACGGGAGCGGCTGACCGCCCCACGAGCCGCGGGGCCGGTACGCACACCTCTCCCCCGCAGCGAAGGCCCCGGCCGCTCCCAGGAGCGGCCGGGGCCTTCGTCGTCGTCAGCGGTGCTCAGCCCTGCCAGGTGCGGTGCACCTCGCCGTCCTTGACCTCGAAGTTGAGCCGGCCGGCCAGGTACTCCATCGTGATGATCGCGCCCGGCGGCAGCGAGCGGACGGTGGTCCAGCCGCGCGCCCGCGCCTGTTCCTCGGCGTCCTGCTGGGCAAGGCCGACATACGCCTCGATGTCGTCCTGAGGGCTGTCGGGGAGGTTCGGTACGTCCATGACAGCCACCGTAGGCGCCCGCGACGGCCGGTGGAAGGCCCGCCCTCGCACACCCCGGTGACTCCCCCGTCCGGCCTTGGTCACACTTGTGTCACAGCGGTCCCGGCGGCGTTTGCCGGAACTTCCGTCACCCGTACGCGCCGCGTGACCGCGCAACCGGGTGGAAAATAAACCGGCCCGAATTCACGCCCGGATCGGACGGCTAACGGACACGAACCGTCCGGTCAACGCGACGCGCCGTCCAAAAACAATCCCCCGCCAGTTCCGGATCGCCTTTACCCGGCGCCCTTTATCGGTCGACCGGAATTTGGCCGATGAGACACACTCCACACACATTTCCCGCACATCGCCCATCCCCCCGCTTACCGGGCTCACCCCCTTCCGGGCGCTCCCGGTCCACCGCCCCGCCGGATGCCACCGGAACGGACCGGAGCGCCCTCTCGCACTGCGTCCCCCGCGCGCGCATCATGTCCCGGTCCCCAGTCCACCGTCGACGAACGAGGTGCAGCGGATGGTTACGGACACCGGGCAGGCGCGCGTGCGGCCCTCCGGGGCGCGGCGCCGCGGCTCGGTGCTGGTGGACTGGCTGACGACCACCGACCACAAGAAGATCGGGCACCTCTACCTGATCACCGCGTTCGGGTTCTTCCTGGTGGGCGGGCTGCTGGCGATGGTGATGCGCGCCGAGCTGGCCCGGCCCGGACTGCAGATCATCGACGCCGAGCAGTTCAACCAGGCGCTGACCATGCACGGCACGATCATGCTGCTGCTGTTCGCCACCCCCGCGTTCGCCGGTTTCGCGAACGAGATCATGCCCCTGCAGATCGGCTCGCCCGACGTCGCGTTCCCGCGGCTGAACATGCTCTCGTACTGGCTGTTCCTCTTCGGCGGGCTGATCGTGCTGGGCAGCTTCCTCACACCGTTCGGCGGCCCGGCCTTCGGGTGGACGGCCTACGCCCCGCTCAACTCGATGGTCCGCTCCCCCGGGGTCGGCGCCGATATGTGGATCATGGGCCTGGCGCTCGCCGGCTTCGGCACCATCCTCGGTGCCGTCAACTTCATCACCACGGTCATCGTGCTCCGGGCGCCCGGCATGACGATGTTCCGGATGCCGGTGTTCACCTGGAACGTCCTCTTCACCTCGATCCTGGTGCTGATGGCGTTCCCGGTGCTGGCGGCCGCGCTGCTGGTCCTGGAGGCGGACCGGCAGTTCGGGGCGGTGGTCTTCGACGCCCGCTACGGCGGGGCGCTGCTGTGGCAGCACCTGTTCTGGTTCTTCGGCCATCCCGAGGTCTACATCATCGCGCTGCCGTTCTTCGGCATCATCACCGAGATCATCCCGGTCTTCTCGCGCAAGCCGATCTTCGGCTACGTCATGCTGATCGGCGCGACGATGGCCATCACGGCGCTGTCGGTGATGGTCTGGGCGCACCACATGTTCGTGACCGGGGCGGTGCTGCTGCCGTTCTTCTCCGTCATGTCGTTCCTGATCGCGGCGCCGACCGGGGTGAAGTTCTTCAACTGGATCGGCACCATGTGGCACGGCTCGGTGTCGTTCGAGACGCCGATGCTCTGGTCGATCGGGTTCCTGGTGAGCTTCCTGTTCGGCGGCCTGACCGGCGTCATCCTGGCCTCACCGCCGCTGGACTTCCACGTCACCGACTCGTACTTCGTCGTCGGCCACTTCCACTACGTCGTCTTCGGCACGGTCGTGTTCGCCACCTACGCGGGCTTCTACTTCTGGTGGCCGAAATTCACCGGCAAGATGCTCGACGAGCGCCTGGGAAAGATCCATTTCTGGACGCTGTTCGTCGGCTTCCACACCACCTTCCTCGTCCAGCACTGGCTGGGGGTGGAGGGCATGCCACGGCGGTACGCCGACTACCTGGCCGCCGACGGCTTCACGGCGCTCAACACCTTCTCCACCATCGGCTCCTTCCTGCTGGGCCTGTCCACCCTGCCGTTCCTCTACAACGTCTGGAAGACCACCCGCTACGGCGCCAGGGTGACGGCGGACGACCCCTGGGGCTTCGGCCGGTCCCTGGAGTGGGCGACCTCCTCACCGCCGCCCCGGCACAACTTCACGACCCTTCCGCGTATCCGCTCCGAGTCCCCGGCGTTCGATCTGCACCATCCGGAGGTGGGGAAGCAGCCGGTGACGCTGCCAGCGTCCGGCCCAGCCGGTCCCTGATCTCCCGGACCCGGCCGAGCAGCTCCGGCGGCTCCCGGACCTCGAAGTCGAAGCCGGTCAGCACGATGTGGAGCACCAGCAGTTCGAGGCTGTGCGCCCCGGTACGCAGCAGACAGTGCCCTTCGTCGACCGCCTCGAGCACGCCGGCGGCCGGGCTGACGCGCTCCGCCGCCTGCTCCAGCGAGGCGTGCAGCAGCACGGTGGCCCGGGTCGAGTAGACGCGGGTGGAGATGCCCTGGGCGACATACGCGGCCAGGTCCTCGGCCGGTGGCGTACGGGGCGTGAAGCGCGGCCCGTGCGGCGGGGTGGGGGTGATGCGGTCGGCGCGGTAGGTGCGCCAGTCCGCGCGGTCCACGTCCCAGGCGACGAGGTACCAGTAGCGCCGGGCGCAGACCAGGCGGTGCGGTTCCACGGTGCGGCGGGAGACCGCACCGTCATGGGCGGTGTAGGAGAAGCGGAACCGGTGGCAGTCCCGGCAGGCGTGCGCGAGCTCGGTGAGGACGTCGGGGTCCACCCGGGGGCCGCCGCTGCCGAGCATCGGCACGGTGACGGCGTTCAGCGCGCCGACCCGGCGCCGCAGCCGGTGCGGCAGCACCTGCTCCAGCTTCGCCAGCGCCCGTACCGACGCCTCCTCGATGCCGTCGACGCCGCCGGACGCGGCGGTGCGCAGCCCGACCGCGACCGCCACCGCCTCGTCGTCGTCCAGCAGCAGCGGCGGGAGTTCGGCGCCCGCGCCGAGCCGGTAGCCGCCGGCCGTCCCGGGCGTGGAGTGGACGGGGTAGCCCAGCTCGCGCAGCCGGTCGATGTCCCGGCGCACCGTGCGCGGGGTGACGTCGAGCCGGCCGGCGAGCTCCGCGCCGGACCACTCCCGGTGGGCCTGCAGCAGGGAGAGCAGGCGGAGCAGGCGTGCCGAGGTCTCCAACATGGCCCGAGTCTCCCAGTCCTTGCGGACAGCCGCGGTCCTCGATACCGGACCGGGACCCGGCCGCCGCCCCGTCAGCTCCCGGCCGGCCCGGCGACCCGGAGGGCCAGGTCGTTGTCGAGGGTGTAATACGGGCCGATCCTCAGCTCCCCCGCGGCGGCCGGCACCGGCAGCGCCGGGTAGCTGAACACCTGCTTCTTGTCGGCGACATCGTCCAGCAGACGGGCTATGCGCACCGGCCGGACGCCCTCGGCGAGGCGCAGCCAGAGGTCCCACGGCTCGTTGCCCTGCTCCCACCGCCCGGCCAGCTCCTCGTAGGGCAGCGTGAAGGTGAAGTCCACGCCCTCGACGGTCAGCGGGACGGTGACGGTGACCGGGGCCGTGTCCGGGGCGGCCCCGGTACGGCGCGCGCGGGCCTCCACCCGGGCACCGGAGGCCGGGGCGGCGCCGTAGAGCCGGCCGGAGACCGTCATGCCGTCGGGGGCGACGCGGATGTCGCCGGCCTCGGCGTGCGGGCCGCGCAGCCAGCTGCGCAGGGCGAGGTTGCCGAACTTCGTGGCGTACGGGATGCGCACCCCGAGCCGGCCGATGCCCGCCAGCGGCCGGCGGTCCACCAGCGACCGCAGGTCGTTGACACCGGGCAGCAGGCGCCGGGGGTCCCGGCCGTCGCCGAGGTCGGCGTAGGCGTTCCAGCGGCCCTCGGCGAGCGCCACGGTGCTGGGCAGGACGGCACGCAGCCGCCCGGCGCCGTTCGGCCCGAGCGGCAGCCGCACCTCGTCGTCCGCGCCGTCGCCGCCGCGCAGCCGCAACACCAGCGCCGCGCTCCAGGTGGTGTGCAGGTCCTGAGGGGCGTTCAGGTCGAAGGTGAGGCCGCCCGCGGAGTCCGCGATGCAGTCGGCCCGCAGCTCCACCGGAGCGGCTTCGCCGCCCCGCTCACCCGGCCGCTCGGGTCTCTCGGGTCCCGAACTCGCCGGAACCGTGGGTTCCTGATCGATGGCGGAGGACTCCTTCGTCTCGTGTCCGGTCACGGTCAACTGGCTCGGCGCCGTCATACCGTCCGCACCCCTCTCAGCGCGGCGCGGGCCGCGTCCTTGGTGGCGTAGGCGCCGCTGAGCAGGGCTCCGCGGGCGCGATGCAGGCTGCTGTGCCATCGGCTGCCGCGCCTGCGGGTGAGCAGCTCCCCGAAGAGCGCCTCGTAGCGCCCGGCGACCGTGGCGGGGTCGAAGCGCGCCGACGAGGCCAGCGCCGCCTCCCCCATCCGCCTGCGGGCCGCGTCGTCGTTGATCAGGGACAGCAGCGAGCCGGCCAGCGCCTCCGGGCTGCCGACCGGTACGAGCCTGCCGTCCACCCCGTCGTCGATGATCTCGCCCGGCCCGTGCGGGCAGTTGGTGGCGACGACCGGCAGTCCGCAGCGCATGGCCTCGACGATGGTCATCCCGAACGACTCCAGGCTGGAGGAGACCGCGGCGATCGAGCCCTTGGCCCACTCGGGCTCCAGAGGGTTGGCCGGGCCCATCAGGAAGACGTGGTTGTACAGGCCGAGTTCGTCGATCAGATCGCGCAGCCGGGCCTTCTCGGCGCCGCCGCCGTATATCCGCAGCCGCCAGTCGGGCCGCTCCTCGGCGACCTGGGCGAAGGCGCGTATGAGGACGTCATAGCGCTTGACGCGGGCGAGCCGGCCCGCCGCGACGACCCACTTGCCGCTGCCGTCGGCGGGCGGCAGCGCGGACGCCGGCACGCTGTTGGGCACCGCCTCGACCCGCACACCGGGCAGCCGCAGCGTCCGCCGGTAGGCGCCGGCATCGGCCTCGGTGACGGTGGTGACGGCGTCCAGCCGCGGATAGGCGCCGCGCAGCGCCAGCTTGAGCTCCCGGGTGTGGGTGTCCAGGGTGAGGTGTTCCTGGCCTATCCGCACCGGGCCGCGGCGCGCCTGCTTGGCGATGTGCACATTGAGGCCGGGCCGGGTGCCGACCAGCACGTCCGCCTCCGTCCTGCGCAGATGCTGGGCGATCCGCCGGTCGGTGAGTTCGCTGTACTGGTCGAAGCGGCCCTCGGCGGCGGGGAAGACCTTGGCGGGGCGGGCGTGCGCGGGATCGGCGCCGTCGTACCCGGGGCTGCTCTCCCGGAGGTCCACGAGATGCCGCAGCGCCACACGGGGACCGAGGTCGAAGACCGGGTCGTCGCGGTGGCGCAGGACGGACACGATCTCGACGTCATGCCGTTCGGCGAGCGTACGCGCCAGATTGAACGTCGTACGGATCGTCCCCCCGATACCGTAGGCATTGTGAATCAGGAATGAGATGTGCATCCGTCCCCGTGTCCCCTGGTCTTCTGGTCCTGCCCGGTCTCCCCGTGGGCCACTTCGCGCTCCCCTCCTGATGGCGCGAGGCGGCCCCCTGCTCTAGGGAAGGACCGCGAAAATCGGTTCCGGGTTGGGCCTTTCGCCAACTTGTTCCGAAAGAGTTAGTTCATCGGTAAGCGGGTCATGGAACCCTTAGGCCACAAATCCCCTCCACCCGGTCGGCACCGGGCCCCAGGACGGCGGGCCTCCCCGCTCCGGTCAGCCGGCGGGCTGCTCCCCCACCGGGACAGGCCGGCCGCTCCCGCCGGCGAACGGCGCCCCGCTCCACCCCTCCCACCGGTCACACAGCCGCAGCCCGGCGAGCCGCGACGCCCTCCCCGAAGTGCCCCTCCTCGTCGAGCATTCCGGGACCGTATCGCCTCCGGCCCGGCCGGTGCGTACGGATTTCCGGGGACCTGGCCGGGAACCGGCTGGTCGTGGTGCCCGACCCCGGCCGGCTCCCGGAAATTCGCTGGTACACCCGTTCCCCCCGCTGCCACGCTGACCCGATGGATGACGCAAATATCGATGACGCCGCCCTCTCCGCATTCGTGGAGCGGGGCTTTCTCCGTGTGGAGGGCGCGTTCCCGCCGGAGGTCGCGGCGGAGTGCCGGGAGATCATGTGGCGCGACATCCCGGGCGAGCCCGGCGATCCGGCGACCTGGAAGGAGCCGGTGGTACGGCTCGGCTTCTACGGGCAGGAGCCCTTCCGCGCCGCCGTCAACGCGCCCCGCCTGCACGCCGCGTACGACGCCCTCGCCGGACCGGGACGCTGGGCGCCGCGCGGCGACCTCGGCACGTTCCCGGTGCGGTTCCGCAGCGACGACGAGCCGGGCGACGACGGCTGGCACATCGACGCGAGCTTTCCGGGGGACGACCCCGCCGACTACCTGTCCTACCGGGTGAACGCCGCGTCCAGGGGCCGCTGGCTGCTGATGCTGTTCCTGATGTCCGACGTGGGCGAGGACGACGCGCCCACCCGCATCCGCGTCGGCTCCCATCTGGACGTGGCCGCGCTCCTCGACCCCGAGGGGGAGGCCGGGCTGCCCTTCATGGACCTGGCGCAGCGCGCGGTGCCCGCCACCGAGCACCGGCCGGTGGCCCTGGCCACCGGCCGCGCCGGTGACGTCTACCTCTGCCACCCGTTCCTGGTGCACGCCGCGCAGCCGCACCGGGGCACCGAGCCCCGTTTCATGGCCCAGCCGCCGCTGCTCCCCAAGCCCGGACAGGGCCCGAGCACCGAACGCCCCGACGGGGCCTACTCACCGGTGGAGGTGGCGATCCGCCGCGGACTCGGCCACTGACACACCCGTACGGCCGGTGAGCCGTCCAAGGGGAAGGGCGGCCCGGCCCACGCGCCTTCGGGCAGCGTTCAGGGAAGCCGGAGCCTGGTGCCGATCGACAGCCGGTCCGGGTTCCGGCCGATGGCCGGCCGGTTGGCCTTGTGGAGCGCCTGCCAGCCGCCCTTCACCCGGTACTTCTGCGCGATCGTGCCGAGCGTCTCCCCGCGCCGTACGACATGGGTCCGGCTCTTGGCGGTCAGCCCGTAGCGCCGGGAGCACTCGGGCCAGGCACCCCAGCCCTGGGCCGCCTGGACCTTCTTCGCGATCTCGATCTGCTCCTCGCGGGAGGCGAGGTCGGCCCGCCGTGCGAAGGCGAGACCGCCGAACGCCTCCCAGGTGGGCTGATGGAACTGCAGCCCGCCGTAGAAGGAGTTGCCGGTGTTGATGTGCCAGTCACCGCTGCTCTCGCACTCCGCGAGGCAGCCCCAGGGCCACTGGTCGCCGGCGCAGGCGTGCGGCGGCCGGTCCCCGCCGTCCGGCCCGTCGGCGGCGGCACCCCCGGGCAGGCCCAGGACCAGGGCAGCGGCGGCCGCGGTGAGCAGCCCGACGCATCCCACGAGGCGCCGAGGCGCCGAAGAGTTGTCCGACATAGCCGGTGACGGTAGGCAGCCCCGCGGCGGCGGCCAGCCCGCCACGCCCTCGGCGCCCCGGTCCCACCCGGTCCGGCGTACGGAACGCCGCCGACTGCGCCAGGTTCTGCGCAAAAGTTGGCGTTAAGTGACCGATTCCGGGGCGGCTTTCCACGGTTTTCCGCTGTGCGGCGATTGGTTCGATTCCGTTCCCATCCCCGCGTTACTCCTGCCGCAGGTCACCCGTTGTCCTTGTACGAGCCGGGAGACCACCCGGCTGACGCACAGAGATCGAGGAGCCACCCGTGCCGCGCATGCTCGACGTCAGTGACGACGTTCGCGCCGAGATCGGCGATGACGAAGCCGACCGCCTGCTGGCCGGTGGCGACGCCCCCGGCCACTACGACTGCACCTCCTGCCGGACCCCCGGAGACAGCGACCAGGAGCGCACCAGCACCGTCCTGTTCGTGGGCGAGGAGACCGCGGTGCTCGCGTTCGCGCACGCCACCTGCATCCCCTCGCAGGTCGTCCCGGTCTCGGAGGAGCAGCTCCAGGGAGCCGTCCGCTCCATCACCGGCGAGGACGCCACCCCCCGCACCCCCGGCTCGGAGCCGTCCCCGGCCGTCCCGGTGCCCACCACTCCCCGCCAGGCGACCCTCGGGATCACCTGCGGTCTGGTGCTCGTCGACGCCGATCTGCGTCCGGCCCTGGTCGTCGAGCCCGACGGCCCGATCGCCCGTCCCGGCTCGACCGGCCCGGACGACGACTTCCTCCCGCTGCTCCTGGAGCAGGGCTTCCACCCGGTGACGGACATGAACCAGCTCCCCGCCCCGAACCCGGGCTGGTCCGCGCTGCTGGCCATGGGCAAGCTGCACGCCGTCCTCCAGCCGGGCAACTCCGGCCAGCAGTCCGCCTGGTGGCAGGCCCACCAGCCGCTGGCCGTCTCCGACGGCTGGCGCGCCGCGGCCAACAAGGCGCAGTCCGTGGTGCTGTACGCCGCGCCCGCCGGCACCATCGGCCACCAGCCCCGCGAGGACCTGATGCGGGAGGCCCTGGAGAACGCCGCCGCCAAGGGCGCCCTGGTCGCCGCGGAGATCCCGCTGGCCGGCACCTGACAGCCGCCGGGCCCGATCGCGGGGGCAGGACCGTCAATCCGGACGGTCTTGGCCTCGCGATCAGCCATTTCCACCGGAAAGCCGCATCCCTGCGGGTACCGGGGTCGTTGGCACGTACGTGCACGCATACGACCCCGCTCCCCGCGCCCCGTACCACCCGATCCCCGGCATGCGCCCGCCGTACGACCACGGGACGGCGCACACCACGGATCACGGGTCGGCCACGCCGATCTACGACGCGCTGTACGCCGAGTACCGCCGCAGCTTCCGGGCCCTGCCCGGGGACCGTACGGACGAGCCGGAGCTCCCGGAGTCGCTGCGCGGGAGCTGGAGCCGTACGCCGGGCTCCGCGGGCCACTGGGAGGTCGTGAGCCGGCAGCCCTACCACCCCCGGGGGAACACCCCGGCGGCGCTGCCACCGGCACAGCGGGACGCCCGGCCGCACGGACGCTGACCGGTCCGCACGGCCGGGGACGGGCCGCTACTTCTTCTTGCTGCGCTTCTCGCGCACCCGCACCGAGATGTGGATCGGCGTCCCGTCGAAGTCGAACTCCTCGCGCAGCCGCCGCTCGACGAAGCGGCGGTAGCCGGCCTCCAGGAAGCCCGAGGCGAAGAGCACGAAGCGCGGCGGCTTGGTGCCGGCCTGGGTGCCGAAGAGGATGCGGGGCTGCTTGCCGCCGCGGATCGGGTGCGGGTGGGAGGCGACGATCTCACCGAGGAAGGCGTTCAGCCGCCCGGTGGGGATACGGCTCTCCCAGCCCGCCAGCGCGGTCTCGATCGCCGGGACCAGCTTCTCCATGTGGCGGCCGGTGCGCGCGGAGACGTTCACCCGCATCGCCCAGGGGATCTGCACGAGGTCCCGCTCGATCTCCCGCTCCAGATAGAAGCGGCGCTCCTCGTCGAGGGTGTCCCACTTGTTGTAGGCGATGACCAGGGCGCGGCCGGCCTCCACCGCCATCGTGACGATGCGCTGGTCCTGGACGCTGATGGACTCGGACGCGTCGATCAGGACGACGGCGACCTCGGCCTTCTCGACGGCCGCCGCGGTGCGCAGCGAGGCGTAGTAGTCGGCGCCTTCCTGGAGGTGCACCCGGCGCCGGATACCGGCGGTGTCCACGAACTTCCAGGTCTTGCCGCCGAGTTCGATCATCTCGTCGACCGGGTCACGGGTGGTGCCGGCCTGCTCGTTGACGACCACCCGCTCCTCGCCGGCGACCTTGTTCAGCAGCGAGGACTTGCCGACGTTCGGCCGGCCGATCAGCGCGATCCGGCGGGGGCCGCCGAGGGCCGTGCCGAAGGTCTGCGCGGGGGCCTCGGGCAGCGCCTCCAGCGCGGCGTCGAGCATGTCGCCGGTGCCCCGGCCGTGCAGCGCGGAGATCGGGTGCGGCTCGCCGAGGCCCAGCGACCACAGCATGGCGGCGTCGGCCTCGCCCGACGGGCCGTCGACCTTGTTGGCGACCAGGACGACGGGCTTGCCGGAGCGGCGCAGCAGCTTGACGACGGCCTCGTCGGTGTCGGTCGCGCCGACCTTGGCGTCGACGACGAAGACGACCGCGTCGGCGGCCTCGATGGCGAACTCGGCCTGGGCCGCGACGGACGCGTCGATGCCGAGGACGTCCTGCTCCCAGCCGCCGGTGTCAACGACCTTGAAGCGGCGGCCGTTCCAGTCCGCCTCGTAGGTGACGCGGTCGCGGGTGACGCCCGGCCGGTCCTCGACGACCGCTTCGCGGCGGCCGATGATGCGGTTCACCAGCGTCGACTTGCCGACGTTCGGGCGGCCGACGACGGCGAGGACGGGCAGCGGGCCGTGACCGGCCGCGGCGATGTCACCCTCGACCTCCGCGAGATCGAAGCCCTCCTCCGCGGCGAGCTCCATGAACTCCGCGTACTCGGCGTCGCCAAGCGCACCGTGCTCGTCGCCGGTAGGGATCTGGTCGTTCATGAAGTCCGTTCCTCGTTCATCATCGTGATCGGTGGGCCGCTCGTCCGCGGCCCACTACTCAAGTGTCGGTCAGCGCCCGGTCAGGCGCCTGGCCTCTGCCAGGTGGGCGGTCAGCCGCTCCTGGATGCGTACGGTCGCCTCGTCGAGCGCCTTACGGGTGCGCCGGCCGCTGCCGTCACCCGCGGCGAAGGCGTCACCGAAGACGACGTCGACGCGGGACCGCAGCGGCGGCACGGCCGACGACAGCCGGCTCTGCCGCTCCCTGCCGCCGAGCACCGCCACCGGCACGACCGGGGCCCCGGAGCGCACCGCGAAGTACGCCAGGCCCGCCCGCAGGGAGGCGAAGTCACCCTCGCCACGGGTGCCTTCCGGGAAGATCCCCAGCACTCCGCCCTGCGCCAGCACCCCGAGGGCGTCGGTGATCGCCTTGCGGTCGGCGGCGGCGCGGTCCACCTTCAGCTGCCCGATGCCCCGCAGGAACGGGTCCAGCGGGCCGACGAAGGCTTCCTTCTTGATCAGGAAGTGCACCGGCCGCGGCGCGGTGCCCATCAGCATCGGGCCGTCGATGCCGTGCGAGTGGTTGACGGCGAGGATCACCGGGCCGGCGGACGGCACCCGCCAGGCGCCCAGCACCCGCGGCCGCCACAGCCCGTACATCAGGCCGATGCCGATCCGGCGGCCGACCGCGGCACCCGCCGCGCTCGGCGCCCTGCCGCTGTCGGTCACCGGGCGACCCGCCCCGCCTTTTCGGCGCCGGCGCCCTCGATGAGAGTGACCACACACTCGATGACCTGCTCCAGGGTCAGGTCGGTGGTGTCCACCTCGACGGCGTCGTCCGCCTTGGCCAGCGGGGAGGTCTTCCGGCCGGAGTCGGCGGCGTCGCGCTTGATCAGCGCCTCGCGGGTGGCGGCCAGGTCACCGGCCTCCTTGCCCTTCAGCTCGCCGCTGCGACGGGCCGCCCGCGCCTCCGGGGAGGCGGTGAGGAAAACCTTGAGGTCGGCGTCGGGCAGGACGGTGATGCCGATGTCCCGGCCCTCGACGACGATGCCGTCGGGCGCCTCGGCGGCGATGCTGCGCTGCAGGTCGGTGATCAGGGTCCGGACCTCGGGGACGGCGCTGACGGCGCTGACCGCGGAGGTGACCTCCTGGGTGCGGATCGGTCCCGCGGCGTCCAGGCCGTCGACCGTGATGGTCGGGGCGGCCGGGTCCGTGCCGGAGACGATCACGGGCTTGGCGGCGGCGTCGGCCACCGCGGTCGCGTCGTTGACGTCGATCCCGTTGGTCAGCATCCACCACGTGATCGCGCGGTACTGGGCGCCGGTGTCGAGGTAGCCGAGGCCCAGCTTGGCGGCGACGGCCTTGGACGTGCTGGACTTGCCCGTGCCTGCGGGGCCGTCGATGGCGACAATCACTGCTGCCGGGGCGGTCCGAGCGGCGGTTTCCACGGTGACGAACACCTTTCTTGTACACGGGGCTGGGGTCCAAGGGCCACAATGGCCCCGGACAAGGTTACTGGCTCACCCGCACGGCGCCGTCCACGGTGTCACTGCCGGATCGACCAGCCCCGCTCCCGCAGCTCCGCGGTCAGCCCCGGCACCGCCTGCGGCTCGACCATGAGCTGGATGAAGCCCGCCTGCTGGCCGGTGGCGTGCTCGATGCGGACGTCCTCGATATTCACCCCGGCCCGGCCGGCGTCGGCGAAGATCCGGGCCAGCTCACCGGGCTGGTCGCCGATGTAGACGGCGACGATCTCGTACGTGGCCGGGGCGGCGCCGTGCTTGCCGGGCACCCGCTCGCGCCCGGCGTTGCCACGGCGCAGCACGTCCTCGATACCGCCGGCGCCGCCGCTGCGCTTCTCCTCGTCGGCGGACTCCAGGGCCCGCAGCGAACGGACGGTCTCGTCCAGGTCGGCGGCGACCTCGGCCAGGACGTCGGCGACCGGGCCGGGATTGGCGGACAGGATGTCGATCCACATCGCGGGGTCGGAGGCCGCGATCCGCGTCACATCCCGGATGCCCTGGCCGCAGAGGCGTACGGCGGTCTCGTCGGCGCCCTTGAGGCGGGCGGCGACCAGGCTGGAGAGCAGCTGCGGGGTGTGCGAGACCAGGGCGACCGCGCGGTCGTGGGCGTCCGCGTCCATCACCACCGGGACGGCCCGGCACAGCGCCACCAGCTCCAGGGCGAGGTTGAGCACCTCGGTGTCCCCGTCGCGGGTCGGGGTGAGCACCCAGGGGCGGCCCTCGAAGAGGTCGGCGGTGGCGGCCAGCGGTCCGGAGCGCTCCTTGCCCGCCATCGGGTGGGTGCCGAGGTAGCCGGACAGGTCGCGGCCCGTCGACTCCAGCTCGCGGCGCGGCCCGCCCTTGACGCTGGCGACGTCGATGTAGGCACGGGCCACACCGCGCCGCATCGCGTCCGCCAGCGCCGTCGCGACATGGGCCGGCGGCACGGCCACGATGGCCAGGTCGACCGGCCCCGGCGGCGCCTCGGCGGCGCCGGCGCCCAGCGCGGCGGCCGTCAGGGCCTGGGACTGGTCGTGGTCCTCCAGGTACACCTGGACGCCCCGAGCGTTCAGCGCGAGCGCGGCCGAGGTGCCGATCAGGCCCGTTCCGATGACGAGTGCGGTCCTCACTGCGCGATGTCCTTCCGCAGCGCCCCGGCCGCGCCGAGGTAGACATGGGCGATCCCGGCCTTGGACAGACCGGTCTCCACATGGGCGAGCACCCGCACCACGCGCTCCATGGCGCCGGTGATGTCCAGCTCCTGGGCGCAGATCAGCGGCACGTCGGTGATGCCCAGGGCGCGCGCGGCGGCGGCCGGGAAGTCGCTGTGCAGATCGGGGGTGGCGGTGAACCACACGCTGATCAGGTCGTCCGCGCGCAGGTCGTTGCGCTCCAGGAGGGCGGTGAGCAGCGCACCGACCTGCTCCTGCATGTGCTCCGCGTCGTCCCGCTCCAGCTGGACGGCCCCACGGACCGCTCGTACCGCCACGTCACTGCTCCCCTGCGTTATGGCCGCGTCACGCACCTGTGCGCGCACTGATCAGCGTAACCAGCCGCACGGACAATCCGTACGGCGCCGGGAGGACCGACGGCGGGCACGACGGTCCGCGCGCCCCGCGACGGCCCGTGCACCGGCGGTGTGCGCGCCCCCGGGACCGCCCGCGACCGCCCCCCGAAACCTGGTGACATTCGCCTCCCCACCACGCCACAATCGCGCCCATGTCCGCATCCGCCACAGGTCACTCCCTGGTCACCGAGCACACCGTCTACGCCTGTGTGATGGGCTCGCGCGCCTTCGGCCTGGCCACGGACACCAGTGACACCGACCGCCGCGGGGTGTTTCTCGCCCCCACCCCGCTCTTCTGGGGCTTCGAGAAGCCACCGACCCATGTGGAGGGGCCGCGCGAGGAGGAGTTCTCCTGGGAGCTGGAGCGCTTCTGCCAACTGGCGCTGCGCGCCAACCCGACCGTCCTGGAGTGTCTGCACTCCCCCCTCGTGGAGCGGATCGACGCCACCGGCCGGGAGCTGCTCGCCCTGCGCGAGGCGTTCCTGTCCCGGCAGGCCCACCGCACGTTCGCCGGCTACGCCGTCGGCCAGCTCAAGCTGCTGCACGCCGACGTACGCCACCACGGCGCGCCCCGCTGGAAGCCCGCCATGCACCTGCTGCGCATACTCACCTGCGCCCGCGACCTGCTCCGCACCGGCGTGCTCACCCTGGACGTCGGGCAGGACCGGGAAGAGCTGCTGGCGGTCCGGCGCGGTGAGGTGCCCTGGCCCACGGTGGAGCGCCGGATGGCCCGGCTCTCCGAGGAAGCGGAGGCCGCGGTGTCCGGCTCGCCGTTGCCGGCGGAGCCGGACCGGGGCCGGGTGACGGACTTCTTGTTCCGGGCCCGCCAACGCTCTGCGCTTGGCTGACCTCCCACGTTGTCGGCTCTCCCGCCGTGGGGCCTCGCGCCGTTTGCGGGTCCGCTGCGCGGGGCGTGGGCTGGGGTGATGCTTGTGTGTGCCTCGCCGTTGCGCCGGTCCGCTGCGCTTTGCCTCGGCCGATGCTTGCGGGTGCCTCCGCCGTTGCGCCTGCGGCGGGCGGGTGGTTGTCGGGTGCGGTGACGGGCCTCCGGGGCAGGGTTTCCGGACTGCTTCGCTTTACGTCCGGAAACCGCCCGCACATGCGGCCTC